>NZ_JBFUCJ010000022.1:0-70721 GCF_056405295.1 Variovorax sp. P1_H2
GCCTACGGCGTCAGCTCGACGGTCCCCACCATCACGGTGGGCGGCCCGATCGCGGGCGACGGTGTGATCAACGCCGCCGAAGCCGAAGCCCTGGTGGTGAGCGGAACGACGACGAATGTGGAAGACGGCCAGACGGTCACGCTGACCTTCAGCGACGGCGTGAACAGCGTGGTGGTCACGGCCTTCGTCAACGGTGGTGTGTGGACGACCTCGGCCGCCGATCTCAGCGGCTTGGCCAACGGCACGATCACGATCACGGCGAACGTCAGCAACGCAGCCGGCAACCCGGCCAGCGACAGCGACAGCGCCGTGCTGGACATCACGCTGCCGGCAGCACTGCCCACGATCGATTCCTACTCCGACGACTTCGGCCTCAGCCAAGGCGACTTCGCCAGTGGCAGCGCCACCGACGACACCCAGCCGGTGCTCAACGGCCGCCTGAGCGTGCCCCTGGCCGACGGCGAGGTGGTGTACATCTACGAAGGCTCGACCCTGCTCGGCACGGCCACCGTGGACGGCACCGACTGGACCTTCGATCTGCCGACCCTCGACAACGGCAGCAGCCACAGCTACACGGCCGTGGTGATCGACGCCGCCGGCAACCCGGGAACGAGCTCGAACGCCTTCGAACTGTCGGTCGACACGACCGCGCCCACGGGCAGCATCGTGGTCAACACCCTGAGGACCGGCGATACCACGCCGGTCATCACCGGCACGGTCACCGGCATCGATCGCGCGTCCGGCGAGACGGTCTGGGTGACGGTCAACGGCGTCACCTACAAGGAAGGCGTCGATTCGCAACTGACGGTGACGGGCACGACCTGGTCGCTGAAGATCGACGATGCCCACGCCCTCAACGTGGACGGCAAGGCCGATGCACTGCTGAACGTCGATGCGGCCATCGTCGATGCGGCGGGCAACCGCACTCTGGACAGCTCCGCCAATGAGCTGACGGTCTACCGCGACGTGTCGGTGATCCAGTYGTCGAACAGCGACTACGTGGCCGAACTGCAGCCGTCCCTGCTGGGTACCGGCCGCATCAACGCTGGCCTGAACGAGAAGCTGATCATTGAGGTCTTCGATCGAAACGGCGCGGTGATCAAGACCTTCGCGAGCGGTGTGGCCGGCAACGGCGGCCTGACGCTCAACGATGCGACCGGCAGCTGGTCGATCTCGACGGCCAACTGGGGCACGACGCAGCTCGCGTCGGGCGAATACACGGTCAAGGTGCACGTCCAGGTGGCCGACGGCAGTGGCGGACAGGTGGGCGAGGATTCGACCTTCACGGTGGTGCAACCCATCGTGAACGCGGCCGTGACCACGGCCAACGACGATACCGCCGCGAAGATCTATGCGCTGGCGGATGGCGGTTACTGGCTGTTCTATGTGTCCGATGGGTCCGCCGCCTCGAACAACACCAACCTCTACGCCCAGCGCTACTCGAAGCTTGGCGAGAAGGTGGGAGGCCAGGTAGTGATCGCCAACGGTGCGGGCTCCGACGGCTACGGCTACAACGACGCGCTGCAGTACATCCGCAGCTACGACGTCTCTGTGCATGCCAATGGTTCGTTCAGCGTGTTCTACTCGTCGGACGCGTCGACGGTGCCCTACATCCGCAACTTCAATGCGGACGGGACGGCTGCGGGCGCCGCAGTGGGACTGACCAATACGTTGACCTACGAGCTGACGCCCACCTACGTGGCGATGGACAACGGTGGCTACGTGCTGCTGTACGTGTCGGGCACCGTCTGGAACTACAACGTCTACCAGGTGCGCTACAGGGCGGATGGCACGGCGATCGACGCGGCACCCGTGGCGCTGACGACCGGAACCAACCTCGGCAACGGCTTCACCTACAACATGGAGGGCCTGAACGGCGTTCCGACGGGCGGCAACTTCCAGCTGGACACCCAAGGCCTGTCGAGCGCCAGCCTGGGCGGCAAGTACTACGTGGTCCAGTACATGAGTTCGAAGGAGAACGGAACGGCCGGACGGGATAGCGAGATGTTCCTGCAGGTCTACGACTACGAAACCGGCCTGAAGGTCGGCGCCGAGGTCAAGGCCAACGCGCAGAGCCAGTTCTATCAGGTCGGCGCCAAGGTGGTGGCCCTGAAGGAAGGCGGCTTCATCACGACCTGGGCCTCGAACCACACATCGGCATCCGGCAGCGCCGGCACGATGGACGGTTTCGACGTCTATGCCCGCCGTTTCGACTTCAACGGCTCGCAGATCGTCGCGATCGACAGCCAGGAAGTGCGGGTGAACACCAGCACCGATGGCGTGAACGGCGTCGGCTACGACACCCTGAGCGTCCACTTCGACGTCGCCGCGCTCGAGCACGGCGGCTACGTGGTGGTGTGGACGAAGTTCACCAGCGACAGCCGGTCCGAGGTGTACGGCCAGACTTTCGATGCAGCCGGCAACAAGCTGGGCGGCGAAACGCTGATCAGCGTCAACAGCGGCGACCGCCTGGACCTGATGCCTTCGGTGACCGCCCTCGTGGACGGCGGCTACGCGGTGGCCTGGACCAACGCCAACGCCGCGGACTTTGTGGGCAACCGCACCGGCGACGTGAAGACCGTGATCGTCAACGCCGACGGCACCATCCGCGGCACGGGTGAAACCTATGCGACGACGGCCAGCTACCTGGACGGCACGGGCACGTTGACCGGCGATGACGCGGTCAACACGCTTGACGGCCGCAACGGCGCGACCGTGTTCGATGCAGGGGCCGGCAACGACTTCATCATCGTGAAGGACGCGAACTTCACTTCGGTGGATGGTGGCAGCGGCCGCGATACGCTGATCTGGCAGTCGACGGAGAACCTGGACTTCAGCACCATCGCTTCGAAGGTGTCGAACATCGAGACGATCCACCTCGGCGACCTGAACGCCAACACGCTGACGCTCAGCCTGAACGACGTCCTGGGTATCTCCAGCACGACCGACACGTTGACGGTGCAGGGTGGCAGCGGCGACCGTGTGGTGATCGATTCGACCTGGACCAGCGCCGGTTCGCAGGTCTGGCAGGGCGAGACCTACCAGGTCTACGTCAACCAGCTCAGCGGCACGGCCTCGCTGTGGGTGCAGCAGGGCGTCAGCGTCGAACTGCGCAGCGAGATGCTGGGCACGGCCGACAGCGACATCCTCACCGACACGGCGGCGAACAACACCATCGAAGGTGCCGGCGGCAACGATGCGTTCTTCCTGACGCAGGGCGGCAACGACACGCTGCTGTACAAGCTGCTGGCCACCGCCGACGCCACCGGGGGCAACGGTTCGGACGCTGTCAACGGCTTCACCGTGGGCGCCTTCGGCACCGATGCCAATGCGGACCGCATCGACATCGGCGAACTGCTGACGGGCTACGCGGAAGGTTCGCCGCTGGATCAGTTCGTGCAGGTGAGCAATGTGCAAGGCAACACCGTGATCAGCATCGACCGCGATGGCGGCGGCAGCGCGCATGCGATGACCACGCTGGTGACGCTCAACGACGTCACCACCGACTTGGCGACCCTGCTGGCCAACCACCAGCTGGTTCTCTGAGCCTGCAACTCCCCGTGAGCAAAAAGGGGCGCTTCGGCGCCCCTTTTTTTTTGGCTGGCGGTTTCAGATATTTCTCAGTTTATTTTGAAATGAAAAGTTCTAACATTTATGTGTTGCTTATTGCTTTTCGGCGCCACGCCGCAGTGAGTCAATAAAAGAGAAATGATCTTGCGGTCAATTCGAGGTGGCGAGCCTCTGAATTAATTCTCGAGCAGTCGAAATTGATCCTCGAGAAAAGACCGCCTCCGGGGAGCCGCCTCGCCTCCATCAAGAAATCAGCACCATGCATCCAATTCCAGACTTCGAGGTCTCTTCCTGCCGCGCCGCATTCAGGCCGCGCGCCAGACTGAACCGGCTTTCCGCGGCCGCCATGCTCCTGCTGGCGGTCCAATGCCTGCCGAGCCTGGCGAGTGCCGCCGGAAACAGCCCCGCGCGCCGTCTCGCGCCCAGCGACCTGGCGCAATCGCTCGGCGCCGGCGCGCCGCAGCCCGCGCTCGATGCCCCGGCGCCGGCCGGTGCGCTCGAACTCACGCAGGCCGTGCGCCAGGCTGTCGGCCGGCATCCTTCGATCGCCGACGCGGTCGCCACCCTGTCGCAGCAGGAGGGCGGCGTCGACGTCGCCCGCGCGGGCTACTACCCGCAGATCCGCGCCGGCTTCGGCGGCGGCAGCAACAACGGCAGCACCACCAACGGCACCGACCCCGGCAACGGCACGCTGGCCACGGCCTCGCTGTCGCAGATGCTCTACGACTTCGGCAAGGTCTCCGGCACGGTCGACCATTCCGAGGCGCTGGTGCGACGCCAGCAGGCCGCGGTGCTCAAGCAGATCGACACGATCGCGCAGCAGACCGCGGAGGCCGTGGTGATGGTGCACCGCTACCAGTCGCTGCTCAGGATCGCGCAGGAGCAGGTGACCGCGGTCGAAAAGGTGCTCGAAACTGCCAAGCTGCGCGCCCATGCGGGCCTGAGCCCCGAGGCGGACCCGATCCAGGCCGAATCGCGCGTCGACGGCGCGCGCGCGAACTACCTGCAGGTCAAGGCCCAGCATGCCCAGTGGCGCGAGCGCCTGCGCACCCTGATCGGCGGCCCGGTGCCGCAGGTGGTGGCGCCGCTGCCCGAGAAGATCGCGAAGGAACTGGACATGGAGGCGCAGCCCGACACCAGCCTGCTGCCCGAGGTGCTCATGGCTCGCGCCGACCGCAAGGCGGCCGAAGCCCAGCTCGCGGTCGCCAAGGCCCAGCGCTACCCGACGATCAGCCTCGACGCTTCCGTCAACCGCGCGATCGGCGGCGTCAACCCGAACACCCTCGCGCGCAACGGCACCTACCACTCGCTGATGCTGAACCTCACCAGCCCCCTCTACCAGGGCGGTGCGCTGTCGGGCCAGATCCGCTCGGCGGTGGCGGCCGAAGAGGCCGCGCTGCAGCGCGTCGAGACCGCACGTCTCGACGCCGGCGACCAGGCGCGCAGCCATCGCGAGCGCGCCATCGGGGCCCAGGAGCGGCTCGGCGTGCTGGCCGCGCGCAAGCGCAGCATCATCGAGGCGCGCGACCTGTACCGCGAGCAGTACACGCTCGGCACCCGCTCGATCCTCGACCTGCTCAATGCCGAGCAGGAAATCCACCAGGCCGCGGCCGACGAGGAAGCCGTGCGGCACGACCTCTGGGAAGGCCGCCTGGGCTACATCGGCGCGACCGGCCAGGCACGCCAGTTCTACGGCCTCGAGAACACCACCGTCCAGGGCATGGAGGTGCAGTCGTGAAGCTGCCCCCGTCCTACATCGCATGGCTCGAGGCCATGCTCGCGGTCGCCCGCCACTACGGCCTCGGCGCCTCGGAAGAGCGCGTGCGCGTGTCCCTGGCCTGGGAGCGTGGTGCGTCGCTCGACGCGCTGCTCGATCTCATGGCCCGGCAACTCGGCCTGGCGCTGCGCTTCGATGCCTTCAGCGACGCGGTGCTCGATCCGTGGCGGCTGCCGGCGCTGGTCGAGTTCGAAGACGGCAAGGTCGGATTGATCCGATCGGCCGACGGCAAGGGCATGCTCGGCGTGGTGCTGGCCGGCGACCAGGGGCTGGAGACCGCGCTGGCGGTCGAGCAGGTGCGCCAGCGCGCGCGCCGCGTGGTGCTGCTGCGCCCGCAGACCGCCGTCGCGGATTCGCGCGTCGACGACTACATCAAGCCCTACAAGGCCGATTGGTTCCGCGCCATCGCGCTGCGCGACTGGCGCCGCTACGGCGACGTGCTGCTGGCCTCGGTGTTCGCCAACCTGCTGGCCCTGGCGGCCATGGTCTTCTCGATGCAGATCTACGACCGCGTGATCCCGGCGCAGTCGGCGTCCACGCTGTGGGTGCTGTTCGGCGGCGTCATGGTGGCGATCGCCTTCGAGTTCATGCTGCGCATGTCGCGCACCCACATCTCCGACCTGATCGGCAAGCGCGCCGACCTCAAGGTGTCGGACCTGGTCTTCGGCCATGCGCTGCGCATCCGCACTGCCGCGCGCTCGAAGTCGACGGGGTCCTTCATCGCGCAGGTGCGCGAGGTCGAGCAGGTGCGCGAGCTGATGACCTCGACCACGATCGGCGCGGTGGCCGACGTGCCTTTCTTCCTGCTGTTCCTGGTCGTGATGTGGCTGGTGGCCGGTCCGCTGGCGCTGGTGGCGTTGGCCGCGATCCCGCTGCTGGTCGTCCCCGGCCTGCTGATCCAGCGTCCGCTCGCCCGCATGGCCAACGAGGGCATGCGCGAATCGGCCCTGCGCAACGCGCTGCTGGTCGAGGCGGTCGAAGGCATCGAGGACATCAAGCTGCTGCGCGCCGAGCCGCGCTTCCAGAACCAGTGGAACCACGTCAACAGCGTCTCGGCCAGCGTCAGCATGCGCCAGCGCTTCCTGACCGGGCTGCTGCTGACCTGGACCCAGCAGGTGCAGAACATCGTCTACGCGGTGGTGCTGCTCACGGGCTGCTACCTCGTGATGAAGGGCGACATGACGACCGGCGCGCTGGTCGGCTCGTCGATCCTGGCCTCGCGCATGATCGCGCCGCTGGCCCAGCTGTCGGGCGTGTTCGCCCGCTGGCAGCAGGCCAAGGTGGCGCGCAACGGGCTTGACCAGTTGATGCAGCGCCCGGTCGACCAGCCCGAGGCGGCCCGCCTGGTGCACGTGCCGGCGCTGCGCGGCGACTATGCATTCGAAGGGGTCAAGTTCAAGTACGGCGAGGACGACAAGCGCGCGGCGCTCGAGATCCCGCGCCTGCAGATCGAGGCCGGCGAGAAGGTGGCGCTGCTGGGCCGCATGGGTGCCGGCAAGTCGACCCTGCTGCAACTGCTGGCCGGGCTGCAATCGCCGCAGGAAGGCAGCGTCTCGCTCGACGGCCTGGATCTATCGCTGATCGATCCGTCCGACGTGCGGCGCGACATGGGCCTGTTGACCCAGAACGCGCGGCTGTTCCATGGCTCGATCCGCCAGAACCTCGTGATGGGCATGCCGCTGGCATCGGACGCCGAGGTGATGGAGGCGCTGCGCATGGCCGGCGCGATGCCCTTCCTGCAGTCGCGCGCCGAAGGACTGGACGACATGATCCAGGAAGGCGGCCTCGGCCTCTCGGGCGGCCAACGCCAGGCGCTGCTGCTGGCGCGCCTGCTGATTCGGCAGCCCTCGATCGTGCTGCTCGACGAGCCGACCGCGCATTTCGACGAGATGACCGAGCGCCAGGTGATCGAGGCGATGGACGCCTGGCTGCCTTCGCGCACGCTGGTGGTCGCCACGCACCGCATGCAGGTCTTGAAGTGGGTGGACCGCATCGTCGTCGTCGACGGCGGCCGCATCGTGATGGACGGGTCCAAGGACCAGATTCTCGGAAAGCTCTCGCATGGCAACGCATAACAACCCGGGCTCCGCCCCCGCAGGCTTCGGCACCCAGGCCGAGCCCGCGCTTCCCCGTTCCTCCTGGGTCGTCAGGATCATCGGCGCTTTGCTGCTGGTGCTGCTGGCCTGGGCCTGGCTGTTCGAGCTCGACGAAGTCTCGGCCGGCACCGGCACCGTGGTGCCGTCGTCCAAGGAGCAGGTCATCCAGTCGCTCGAAGGCGGGATCCTGGTCGAGCTCAAGGTGCGCGAGGGCGACATCGTCGAAGCCGGCCAGGTGCTGGCCCAGCTCGACCGCACGAAGACCGAGTCGGGCGTGCAGGAAAGCGCGTCGCGGGTGCGCGCCGCGCTCGCGACCGCGGCCCGGCTGACCGCCGAGGTCGGCGGCACGCCGCTGGTGTTCCCGCCCGAGGTCCGCGAGGAGGCCGGCCTGATCCGCACCGAGACCGCGCTCTACCAGTCGCGCAGGCAGAGCCTGGCGAGCAGCCTCGCGGGCGTGTCGGAAGCGCTGGTGCTGGTGCGCCGCGAGCTCGGGCTCACCGAGCCGCTGGTCAAGCGCGGCGCGGCCAGCGACGTCGAGGTGCTGAGGCTCAAGCGCCAGATCAATGACCTCGAGACCAAGGCGGCCGACATTCGCAGCCAATACCAGGTCAAGGCGCGCGAGGAACTCGCCAAGGCCAACGCCGAGGTGGAGGCGCAGCGCTCGGTCACGCGCGGCCGCGCCGACTCGCTGACCCGGCTGACCTTCACCTCGCCGGTGCGGGGGATCGTGAACGACATCGCGGTGACCACCGTCGGCGGCGTGGTGCCGCCGAACGGCCAGCTGATGGAGATCATCCCGTTGGACGAGAAGCTGCTGGTCGAGGCGCGCATCTCGCCGCGCGACGTGGCCTTCATCCATCCGGGGCAGGACGCCACGGTCAAGATCACGGCCTACGACTATTCGATCTTCGGCGGCCTMAAGGGCAAGGTCGCGACGATCTCGCCCGACACGCTGCAGGACGAGGTCAAGAAGGACGTCTACTACTACCGCGTCTACATCCGCACCGAGGCGGACCACCTGAGGAACAAGGCGGACAAGGTGTTCTCTATCGTGCCCGGGATGATCGCGACGGTGGACATCCACACCGGCAGCAAGACCGTGCTCGACTACCTGCTGAAGCCGCTGAACAAGGCGCGCGAGGCGCTGCGCGAGCGCTGAGCTTCCAGCGCGGGCGTGCTCGGCCTGAAACGCGCGGGGTCAGGTGGAGGTCCGCCAGCGAGGGCAAAATGGCGCCGCGCCGCGGACCGGGTCCGTGAACCGAACCCTCCGTCCCCGACCATGCTCGACAAACGTTTTTTTCCGCGCCAGGCCGTCGCGTCCGGCGGCAACCGCTGGGACTGGGCGCTGCTGCCGCTGGTACTGGCCGTGCTGTTCGCGCTGGCCTACGGCGGCGCCCAGATGGCGCGGCCCTACGAACTCGGGCAGCCGCTGCCGATCAGCCTCGACCCCCGGGTGTTGCCGTACTACCTGCTGCGAACCACGCTGCGCATGTTTCTCGCGCTGGGCGCCTCGCTGGTGTTCGCTTGCGTCTTCGCGGTGCTGGCGACCCGCTACCGTGCGGCCGAGAAGGTGCTGGTGCCGATGCTGGACATCCTCCAGTCGATCCCGATCCTCGGCTTCCTGTCGATCACGGTGACCGGCTTCATCGCGCTGTTTCCGGGCAATCTGCTGGGCGTCGAGTGCGCGGCGATCTTCGCCATCTTCACCTCGCAGGCCTGGAACATGGCCTTCAGCCTTTACCAGTCGCTGCGCACCGTGCCCTCGGAACTGCGCGAGGCCGCCTCGGTCTTCCAGCTCTCGGCCTGGCACCGCTTCTGGCGGCTCGAGCTGCCGTTCGCGATGCCCGGGCTGCTGTGGAACATGATGATGTCGATGTCCGGCGGCTGGTTCTTCGTGGTCGCCTCGGAGGCGATCTCGGTCTCCAACCAGAGCATCATGCTGCCCGGCGTCGGCTCCTACATCGCGATGGCGATCCAGGCCCGCGACCTCGGCGCGATCGGCTGGGCCATCGGCGGCATGCTGATCGGCATCACGCTCTACGACCAGCTGTTCTTCCGCCCGTTGATCGCCTGGGCCGACAAGTTCCGTTTCGAGGAGGGCAGCGGCGAGGACGCACCGCGCTCCTGGCTGCTGACCTGGCTGCGGCGCACCGAGCGCATCAAGCAGGGCATGGGCGGCGCGGCGCGGCTGCTCGAGCGATCGCTGGTGCTGTTCCGGCGCGACCACGACGGGACCTCGATCAAGGCCCGTCCGCGCTCGCCCAATCCGGCCGTGGCGCGCGTCTGGGACGCGGTGCTGGCTGCGGCGGTGCTGCTCGCCGTGGTCTGGCTGGTGCGCTTCATCCATACCGAGGTCGGCTGGGCGGAAGTCGGCCGTGTGTTCGTGCTCGGCCTCTACACGATGATCCGCGTGGTGGTGCTGATCGCGCTGGCTGCGCTGGTGTGGGTGCCGATCGGCATCTGGATCGGCATGAACCCGCGCTGGGCCGGGAGGCTGCAGGGTGTGGCGCAATTCATGGCGGCCTTTCCGGCCAACCTGATGTTCCCGGTGGCGGTGCTGTTCATCGTGCGCTGGCAGCTGAACCCCAACATCTGGCTGGCGCCGCTGATGGTGCTGGGCACGCAGTGGTATCTGCTCTTCAACGTGATCGCCGGCGCGTCGACCGTGCCGACCGAACTGCGCTATGCGGCCAGCAACCTCGGGCTCGGCGGCTGGCTGCGCTGGCGCCGCTACCTGCTGCCTGCGGTGTTCCCCAGTTTCGTCACCGGCGCCATCACGGCCAGCGGCGGCTCGTGGAACGCCAGCATCGTGGCCGAGTACGTGACCTGGGGCGACACCACGCTGCAGGCCGCGGGCCTGGGCAGCTACATCGCGCACATGACGGCCATCGGCGACTTCCCGCGCATCGCGCTGGGCATCGGCGTGATGTGCGTCTTCGTGATGGGCATGAACCACTTCGTCTGGCGCAGACTCTACGAGCTTGCAGAAAACAGGATGCACTTTTGACAACCGCGAGAGGAGGGCCCATGGCCGAGGCGATCATTGAACTCGAGGGCGTGGGCAAGTCCTTTCGCTCAGCCGACGGCGCGGCGCGCTCGGTCCTGGAGGGCGTGGACTTCCGGCTGGCGGAAGGCGAGATCGTCGCGTTGCTGGGGCAGTCGGGTTCGGGCAAGTCGACGCTGCTGCGCATCCTCGCGGGCCTGATCGGCGCCGACGCCGGCAGCGTGCGCTACCGCGGCCAGCCGCTCTACGGACCGGCACGCGGCATCGCGATGGTGTTCCAGTCGTTCGCTCTGTTTCCCTGGCTGACGGTGCAGCAGAACGTCGAACTCGGGCTGGAGGCGCGCGGTGTCGCTCCGGCCGAGCGAGCACGGCGCGCGAGTGCCGCGATCGAACTGATCGGCCTGGCGGGCTTCGAGGGCGCGCTGCCGCGCGAGTTGTCGGGCGGCATGCGGCAGCGGGTAGGCATCGCGCGCGCGCTGGTGGTCGAGCCCGAGGTGCTGCTGATGGACGAGGCCTTCTCGGCCCTCGACGTGCTCACGGGCGAGCGCCTGCGCGACGACATCCTGCACCTGTGGAGCGGCGGCGCGATGCCGACCAAGGCGATGCTGATCGTCTCGCACAACATCGAGGAGGCGGTGCTGATGGCCGACCGCATCCTGATCTTTGCCGCCGACCCGGGGCGGGTGCGCGCCGAGCTGCCGATCCACCTCGCGCGGCCGCGCGACGCCGACAGCCTGGAGGTGCGGGCGCTGATCGACGAGGCCTACGCGCTGATGACCGCCGGCGCGCCCGCGGCCGGCCGTGCGCCCGAGGAGCCGGTGCGCATGCACCTGGGCGATCGCCTGCCCGATGCCGACATCGGCCGCATGGAAGCCTTGCTCGAGATGCTGATGGAGGACGGCCGCGAAGGCCGCGCCGACCTGCCGCAGCTCGCCGAGGAGGCCGAGCTCACCGACCACGACCTGCTGCCGCTGGCGCAGGCGCTCGCGCTGCTGGGCTTCGCGCATCTGGCGGATGCCGACCTGCATCTGACGGCGCTGGGCCGGCGCTATGTCGCCGGCGCGCACACGCTGCGGCAAGAGCTGCTCGGCCAGCAGCTGCTCGCCCATGTACCGCTCGCCGCGCACATCCGCCACAGCCTCGAGCAGGCGCCTGCGGGCGAGTTGCCGCAGGAGCCCTTCCTCGATCTGCTCGAGGAGAGCCTGGACCGCGCCACTGCCGAGCGCGTGCTGCGCACCGCGATCGAATGGGGTCGCTACGGCGAGGTGTTCGAGTTCGATCTGCGCACCGGACTCATTCATTTGCCGGCCGGCGAAGAAGCGGTCTAAAAATGCTCTATAATCGAAGGCTTCGCGGGAGTAGCTCAGTTGGTAGAGCGCAACCTTGCCAAGGTTGAGGTCGAGAGTTCGAGACTCTTCTCCCGCTCCAGATTTCGAATCTGCTGCACGACACGCGAATCGTGCAGGAAATGAAGGCCACCCCCGGGTGGCCTTTTTCCTGGGCGCTCGTTCATCGCGCTCAGGGGCGCGGAACCAGCTTGCGCACCGCTTCTTCTACCGACATGAACACATGGTCGGCGCCGATGGCCTCGATCAGTCCGGTACGCAGCGCCTGCGCCTGCGCCCGTTCGTCCGACAGCCTGGCGATGGCCACGATGGTGCCGGCGGAAAGCAGTTCGACGATGGCGCGCCGCAGGATCTGCGACCCCGTGTAGTCGATGTCGATGACGCCGTTGGCCTCGATCACCAGCAGCCTCACCGGCTCGCTCCGGCCGGCGATGGCCCACCGGACCCAGGCGCAGATCCGTTCGGCATTGGTGAAGTTGACCGGCGCCCCCGGTGCGAAGACCAGCACCCCGGGCTCATGTTCGAGGGCGGCGCCCGGGGCCGGCGGCCACCACACGGTGCTCCCCGGCACGCGGGCCAGTTCGACGCAGGTGGGCCGGGCGACGATGTACAGGCTGTGCACGAAGGACATCACGATCGCCAGCAGCATGCCGCTCTCGATCGGCAGCGCGACGACGAGCGCCGCACTCGCGGCCACCAGCAGGATCTCGAGCCCGCCGCGACGAATGATCAGCGCCATTTCGTCGACCCTGAAGATGCGCCAGGCGATGTAGACGAGGATGCCGGACAGCGCCGCGTGCGGCACGTAGGCCAACGCGCCCGAGGCCAGCAGCGCGAGCGCGATCACCAGGCCGACCGCGATCAGCGCGGCGATCTGCGAGCGGCCTCCGGACTCCTTCACGACCGCCGTGCTGGGTGGACTCGCGTCGACGGCGAAGGCGCCGATCAGGCCGGCCAGCACATTGCCGGCGCCGACCGCCCCGAAGTTGCGGCTGACGTTGTCGGACCGGCCCTCGTCCGACGGGAAGGTGCTCGACACCGCCGCCGTCTGCATGACGCAGACCATCGCGATCACCAGCGCAAGCTGCACCATGCGGCTGAACTCCGCCGCGCCGCTGAAGGACGGCACGGCGACCTGCGGCAACTGCACCGAGAGCGCGCCGAGCAGGCTCACGCCGCGGGCGTCGAGGTGGAACACGGCCACCGCGAGAGCGGCCGTCGCCAGGCCGATCAGCGCCCCCGGAATGCGCGGGCTGATGCGCCCCGCGACCAGGGTCACGATCAGCACGCCGGCGCCGAGCGCCAGCGCGTACGGATTCGCGTCTCCGATGCGGGCCAGCAAGTGGACCAGTTGCGTCATCAGGTGGCCGTGCGCGTCCGGGATGCCCAGCAGCGTCGGCAACTGGCCGACGACGATATGAACCGAGATGCCGGCGAGGAATCCGGTCGTCACCGGCACCGACAGCAGCGTGGCGAGCCAGCCTGCCTTGAGCAGGCCGACCGAGACGAGCACGATGCCGACCATCAGCGCCAGCAGCGCGGCCAGTTCGCCATAGCTGTTGGCGCTGGCGGCGGCGATCGACGCCAGGCCGCCGGCGAAGATCGGCGCGATGGTCGAATCCGCCGCCGCCGAGATGAAGCGATTGGCGCCGAAGGCTGCGAAGGCGATGGAGCCGGCGATGAAGGCATAGAGCCCGGTTTCGGGCGGCATGCCGGCGAGCCGGGCGGTGGCGAGCTGGCCGGGGATGGCGATGGCCGCCAGCATCAGGCCGGCGACCAGGTCGCGCGGCAAGGACTCGATCCGATAGCCGCGCAGCGACGAGAAGAACCAGCTTGGCATCATGCGGCCTACATCTCGTCGATCTGCGTGCTCCGGGTCTGCGCCTGCGCCGCCAGCGCGTAGCGCTCGCGCGTCTTCACGTAGAAGCTGGCCCCGAAGCGGCCGACCGGAAAATAGTGTTGCAGCCGCACGCGCCAGGCCTCGGTGTCGATCAATTCGTCGCGC
Source organism: Variovorax sp. P1_H2 (assembly GCF_056405295.1). NCBI lineage: Bacteria > Pseudomonadati > Pseudomonadota > Betaproteobacteria > Burkholderiales > Comamonadaceae > Variovorax > Variovorax sp. P1_H2. The sequence continues at coordinate 13,799 of NZ_JBFUCJ010000022.1, forward strand.
GCGTGCATCCAGCGCACCTGGCCGATGAAGATCTGCCGGCTCTCGGTCTCCAGCGTTTCCCACAGCGTGCATTCGAAGGCCACCGGCGCCTCGGCGATGCGCGGCGGCTTCACGGCCCGGCTCGCAAGCGGCGTGAAGCCGACCACCTCGAGCTCGCTCACGTGCGGCGGGTGGCGATCGCCGCAGCGGTGCATCTGCTCGGCGATGTCCTCGTCGGCCAGATGGACCACGAACTCGCCGCTGCGCACGATGTTGGCCGCGGTGTCCTTGAGCGTGTCGTCCTGCAGGCGGTTGACGCTGATCATGACGATCGGCGGCTCTTCGCCGAGCATGTTGAACATGCTGAAGGGCGCGGCGTTGACGATGCCGTCGGCCCCCAGCGTGGTGACCAGTGCGATCGGCCGCGGCACGATCAGGCTGGCCATCAACTTGTAGCGCTGGTATTCGGTCAGGGTCGAGAAGTCGATGTCCATGTCGGGTTCCTTGGCGGTCACAGGGCGTTACGGCACGACGCGCCGGCGTGGTTTCCAATGGAGCGCATGCAGCAACGCCCGTGATTCAAAGGAGGATTCAACCATGCCCGAAAGGGACCCAGCAGAATTCAGGCCAGCCAAAGAGTCCTCGATATGGACCGCGGTTCTCGTCGTGGTGGTGATTCTCGCCGCAGCCTTCGCCTGGTGGCGCTGGTCCTTGCAGAAGGAACCGCCGCCGGCACCACCCGCCGCCAGCGCACCGCCGCCGCAGGACCGTCCCGCGGACATTCCCCCCGCAGCGGTCGCGACGGGGCCGCAGAACCTGGTCGATGCCCTGGCCGCCCCCGAGGCCGCGCTGCCGCCGCTGAACGACGCCGACAGCCGCGTGACCGCGGCGCTCAACGACCTGGTCGGCAAGAAATCGGTCGGGTCCTTCCTCGAGCCCAGCGGCTTCGTGCGGCGCTTCGTCGCCACCGTGGACAACCTGCCGCGCGCACAGGCCACTTCGCGCCTGTGGCCGGTCCAGCGCGCACCCAAGTCCTTCGAGGTCCAGGGCACGGGCGAGCTCAAGACCATCGGCGCCGACAATGCCAGCCGCTACACGCCCTTCGTGCTCTTCGTCGAGTCGGTCGACAGTGCCCGCGCAGCCGCGCTCTATGCCCGGCTCTATCCGCTGTTCCAGCAGGCCTACGAGGAACTGGGCTACCCGAACCGCTACTTCAACGACCGCCTCGTGGCCGTCATCGACCATCTGCTGCAGGCGCCGCAAACCGAAGGCGCGGTGCCGGTGAAACTGACCGAAGTGAAGGGCGAGATGGCTGCGGAGCGGCCCTGGATCAGCTACGAATTCGCCGACCCGAAGCTCGAGTCGCTCTCGGCCGGCCAGAAGATGCTGGTGCGCATGGGGCCGGTCAACGAGCGCCGGATGAAGGCCAAGCTGAAGGAACTGCGGGCCCAGGTCGCGACCGGTGCGGTCGCGAAGAAGTAGCGCGGCACGCCCTCAGGCGCCGCCTGCCTCGCCGTCGGCGGAGCAGGCCTGTGCGCGCAGCAACAGCAGCTTGCGTTCGCGCGCGTTGCGGGTGAGGCCCGCCGCCCGCTTGAATTCCTCGCCGGCCTCGGCGCGTCGCCCGAGCTTGGCGAGCAGGTCGCCTCGCACGCTCGGCAGCAGGTGGTAGCCGCGCAGCTGCGGTTCCGCCCGCAGGGCATCGACGAGCTCGAGGCCGGCCGCCGGTCCGAAGGCCATCGACAGCGCGACCGCCCGGTTCAGCTCGACGATCGGCGAGGGCGAAAGCTGGGCCAGCGCCTCGTAGAGTGCGGCGATGCGGGGYCAGTCGGTCTGCGCTGCGGTCGTTGCATGCGCGTGGCAGGCGGCGATCGCGGCCTGCAGGGCGTAGGGACCGAGCGCGCCGCCGAGCTTCTCGGCCCGCGCCAGCGCGGCGAGGCCGCGGCGGATCAGCAAGCTGTCCCAGCGCGCACGGTTCTGGTCGAGCAGCAGCACCGGCTCGCCATCGGCGTCGACGCGGGCAGCCGCGCGCGAGGCCTGGATCTCCATCAGCGCCACCAGGCCATGGACTTCCGGCTCGTCCGCGACCAGCTCGGCCAGGATGCGCCCGAGCCGCAAGGCTTCGTCGCACAGCGCGGGCCGCATCCAGTCCTCGCCGGCGGTGGCCGAGTAGCCCTCGTTGAACACGAGGTAGATGACCTCGAGCACCGACGACAGGCGGGCGCCGAGTTCCTGTGCGCGCGGCGCCTCGAAGGGCACGCGGGCGGCGGCCAGCGTTCGCTTGGCGCGCACGATGCGCTGCGCGATCGTGGCCTCGGGCACCAGGAAGGAGCGCGCGATCTCGTCGGTGGTGAGTCCGCCCAGCAGGCGCAGTGTCAGTGCGACGCGAGCATCGGGCGACAACACCGGATGGCAGGCCGTGAACACCAGCCGCAGCAGGTCGTCGCCGACCTCGTCGTCGAGTGCGGCGTCCACTGCTTCGGCGAAGTCGTCGGCTGCGAACGCATGCCGGGCATCGAGTTCGCGGCCGATCTCGCCTTCCTTGCCGGCATGCAGCGTGCGCTTGCGCAGCAGGTCGATGGCACGGTGCTTCGCGGCCGCCATCAGCCAGGCCGCCGGATTGTCCGGAATGCCTTCGCGCGGCCACTGCTCGAGGGCGGCGAGCAGGGCATCCTGCGCCAGCTCCTCGGCCACGCCGACATCGCGCACCCGGCGCGCCAGGGCGCCGATGATGCGGGCCGACTCGATGCGCCAGACCGCGTTGACCGTGCGATAGGTCTCGGCCGAGTCCACGTTCGGGCGTGTCAGGGCTGCTGCTTGGCGCGGGCCTCGTCGAAGACCCRCTTTTCCTGCTCGCGCAGCTCGGGCGTGAATTCGGCGCCGAAGTCTTCCATCTCGAACACCTGGCGCAGCTCGAGCTCGGCACCGTCGTCGAAGGGGGCGCGTCGCAGCCATTCGAGCGCTTCTTCCTTGGAGCGCACCTGCCAGAGCCAGAAGCCCGCGATCAGCTCCTTGGTCTCGCTGAACGGGCCGTCGATGACGGTCCGCTCCTTGCCGGAAAAACGCATGCGGGCGCCCTTCGAACTCGGGTGCAGGCCTTCGCCCGCGAGCAGCACGCCGGCCTTGACCAGCGCCTCGTTGTAGTTGCCCATGTCGGTCAGCAGCTGCTGGCTCGGCATCACGCCGGCCTCCGATTCCTTGCTGGCCTTGACGATCACCATGAATCGCATGTTCTTGCTCCTTCGGTTTCGAGGCCGGCGGCAGTCGGGGATCGACCGCACAGTTCCGGGGCTCTGAATGGACGTCGAAGCAGCAGGCGCGAAATCGACAGCCAGCTGGCCATCGACTTGTAAAAGAATGCTTCTCGCGTCAGCTGCCGGCGTAGTCTTCCGTGGGGACGCAACTGCAGAACAGGTTGCGGTCGCCGTAGACGTTGTCGACCCGGCCGATCGGCGGCCAGTACTTGGCCTGCCGCAGGCTGGTCAGCGGGAAGGCGCCGAGCTCGCGCGAGTAGGGCCGGGTCCATTCGGTGCCGAGCAGGCTGGCCGCGGTGTGCGGCGCGTTCTTCAGCGGGTTGTCGTCCTTCGGCCAGATGCCTTCCTCGATGCGGCGGATCTCGCCGCGGATCGCGATCATCGCCTCGATGAAGCGGTCGAGTTCGGCCAGCGGCTCGCTCTCGGTCGGCTCGACCATCAGCGTGCCGGGCACCGGGAAGCTCAGCGTCGGCGCATGGAAGCCGTAGTCGATCAGCCGCTTGGCGACGTCCTCGGCGCTGACGCCGCTGGCGTCCTTGAACGGGCGCAGGTCGAGGATGCACTCGTGTGCCACGTGGCCGTTGGGGCTTGCGTACAGCGTCGGGTAGTGGTCCTTGAGCCGCGCGCTGATGTAGTTGGCGCTGAGGATCGCGGTCTCGGTCGCGGCCTGCAGCCCCTTGGCGCCCATCATCCGGCAGTACATCCAGCTGATCGGCAGCACCGCCGCGTTGCCCAGCGGCGCCGCCGACACCGCGCCCACCGCGCCGTTCGACGGCAAGCCGCCGGTCGCGTGTCCCGGCAGGTAGGGCACCAGGTCTTCCACCACGCACACCGGGCCGACGCCGGGGCCGCCGCCGCCGTGCGGAATGCAGAAGGTCTTGTGCAGGTTCAGGTGGCTGACGTCGCCGCCGAACTCGCCCGGCGCCGCCACGCCGACCAGCGCGTTCATGTTGGCGCCGTCGACGTAGACCCGGCCGCCGTGCGCGTGCACGATCTCGCAGAGCTCCTTGACGCGGGTCTCGAACACGCCGTGGGTGCTGGGGTAGGTGATCATCACCGCGGCGAGCGTGGCGCTGTGCTTCTCGCAGGCGCGCTGCAGGTCGTCGATGTCGACGTTGCCGTCGGCGTCGCAGGCGGTCACCACCACCTTCATGCCGACCATCTGGGCGCTGGCCGGATTGGTGCCGTGCGCCGACGAGGGGATCAGGCAGACGTTGCGGTGCGTGTCGCCCCTGGCTTCATGGAAGGCCTTGATGGCGAGCAGGCCCGCGTACTCGCCCTGCGAGCCGGCGTTGGGTTGCAGGCTGATGCCCGCGTAGCCGGTGGCTTCGCAGAGCCAGGCGCGCAGCTGGGCGTCGAGCTGTGCGTAGCCATGCAACTGGTCGGCCGGTGCGAAGGGGTGGATGTTCGCGAACTCGGGCCAGGTGATCGGGATCATCTCGCTGGTCGCGTTGAGCTTCATGGTGCAGCTGCCGAGCGGGATCATGCTGCGATCGAGCGCGAGGTCCTTGTCGCTCAGGCTGCGGATGTAGCGCAGCATCGCGGTCTCGCTCTTGTGGGTGTTGAACACCGGGTGCGTGAGGAAAGCGCTGCTGCGGCGCAGGTCCTCGGGAAGGCGCAGCTGCGCCGTGGCGGCGATGGCGTCGAAGTCGGGTCCCCGCGTGCCGGCCGTTGCGAACAGTCTCCACAGCATCTCGACGTCGGCCCGGGTGGTGGTCTCGTCGAGCGAGAGGCCCAGGTGATGCTGCAGCCGATGGCGCAGGTTGACGCCGGCAGCCAGGGCCCGTTCGTGGATGGCCTGGGTGTCCTCGCCGGTTTGGATCGTGAGCGAATCGAAGGCCGTGCCGTTGACCAGCTCGCGGCCCATCTGTTCGAGGCCCTGGGCCAGCACCGCCGTCAGCAGGGCGACGCGCTGCGCGATGCGGCGCAGACCCTCGGGCCCGTGGTAGACCGCGTACATGCTGGCGACCACCGCCGGCAGCACCTGCGCGGTGCAGATGTTGGAGGTGGCCTTCTCGCGCCGGATGTGCTGCTCGCGCGTCTGCAGCGCGAGCCGGTAGGCCGGCTGGCCGTGGGTGTCGACGCTGACGCCGACCAGTCGGCCGGGCAGCGAGCGCTTGAACTCGTCGCGGCAAGCCAGGTAGGCCGCATGCGGGCCGCCGTTGCACATCGGCATGCCGAAGCGCTGGGTGGTGCCGCAGACGATGTCGGCATCCCACTCGCCGGGCGGTGCCAGCAGCGTCAAGGCCAGCAGATCGGCTGCCACGCAGAAGGCGGCTTCGCACTGGTGTGCATAGCCGGCGAGCGGACGCAGGTCGTGCACCTGGCCGGTGGTGGCGGGGTACTGTGCGAGCGCGCCGAAGAAGCCGCCGCTGGCCATCAGATGCGGCAGGGTCTCGGACGCGGTGCTGACCTTGACCTCGATGCCCAGCGGCGCGGCGCGCGTGCGGATCACCTCGATGGTCTGCGGATGGCAGTCGCCCGAGACCAGGAACACGTTGCTCTTGCTCTTGACGCTGCGCCGGGCCAGCGTCATTGCCTCGGCGGCCGCGGTGGCCTCGTCGAGCATCGAGGCGTTGGCGATCGCCATGCCGGTGAGGTCGCAGACCATGGTCTGGAAATTGACCAGCGCCTCCATGCGGCCCTGCGAGATCTCGGCCTGGTAGGGCGTGTAGGCGGTGTACCAGGCCGGATTCTCGAGCACGTTGCGCAGGATCACGCCGGGCGTGTGGGTGCCGTAGTAGCCCTGGCCGATGAAGCTCCTGGCCACCTTGTTCTTCGCCGCGATCGCCTTCAGCTCGGCCAGCGCGTCGGCCTCGGTGATCGGCGCCGGCAGCCGCATCGGGCGGCTGCGGCGGATTGCCGGCGGCACGATGCCGTCGATCAGTTCGGCGCGTGTGGTCGAACCGACCGCAGCGAGCATGGTCTGCTCGTCGTCGGCTTCGATGCCGATGTGGCGGGCGATGAATTCCTCGGCGTTCTGGAGGTCGCGCAGCGAGAGGTGGGAAGGCACGGGAGTCGGCATGGAGGGCTCGGGTGATGGTGCGGGAATCAGCTTTCGGCGGAGAACTTCTCGTAGGCGGTCCCGTCGAGCAGCGCCTCGAGCTGGGTCGGGTCGCTCATGCGCACCTTGAAGAACCAGCCCGCATCCATCGGCGCGCTGTTGGCCAGCGAGGGGTCGGCGCGCAGCGCCTCGTTGACCTCGGTGATTTCGCCCGAGACCGGCATGAAGACGTCGGCCGCGGCCTTGACCGATTCGACGACACCGGCGACGTCGCCCTGCGCGAAGCCCTTGCCGACTTCGGGCAGGTCGACGAAGACCACGTCGCCGAGCGCATCCTGCGCGTGCACCGTGATGCCGACGGTGACCAGCGCCGCGTCGGCTTCGGGGCGCACCCACTCGTGGTCCTTGGTGTACTTGAGGGTCATGGGAAGAACTCCTTGAAGAAAGGCTGGCTTGGAAAAATCGGGTGAGGGACTGTCAGCCCCGGTGGTAGCGGGCCGGCACGAAGGGCATCGTGCTGACTTCCATCGGCACCGGCTTGCCGCGCACCATGGCCTGGATCCGCGTGCCGGGCTCGGCATAGGCGAGCGCGACATAGCCCATCGCGATCGGCCGGTCGACGCTGGGGCCGAGCAGGCCGCTGGTGACCTGGCCGATGGCCAAGCCCTCGAAGGACTCGAGCACGGTGCCGTCGCGCACCGGCACGCGCTCCAGCGCCACCAGGCCGACGCGCTTGCGCTTCAGTGTCTCGTGGTCGAGATGGCCGGCCGTTCCATTGGCGGCGATGAGCTGCGCCAGCACCCGGGCCGCACCCGGGAAGCCGCCTTCGCGCGCTCCGCCGCTGCGCCGGACCTTCTGGATCGCCCAGCCCAGCGCGGCCTCGACCGGCGTGGTGCTTTCGTCGATGTCGCTGCCGTAGAGGCACAGGCCGGCCTCGAGCCGCAGCGAATTGCGCGCGCCCAGGCCGATCGGCTTGACCTCGGGCTGGGCCAGCAGCAGGCGGGCCAGCGCTTCGGCGTCCTTGGCGGCGACCGAGATCTCGAATCCGTCTTCGCCGGTGTAGCCGCTGCGCGTGACGAAGGCCGTGATGCTGCCGATCTGCACCGCGCCGCCGGTCATGAAGACGAAGCGCTCGACGCCGGGCGACAACCTGGCCAGCGTGGCCGCGGCCTGCGGGCCCTGGAGCGCGAGCAGGGCGTGGTCGGGCATCGGCAGCACCTGGCAGCGCTGGCCGATCCGGGCCTGGATGTGGGCGATGTCGGCCTGCTTGCAGGCGCCGTTGACGATCACGAACAGTGAATCGTTGCCTTCGTTGAAGAACATCAGGTCGTCGAGGATGCCGCCCTGTTCGTTCAGCAGCAGCCCGTAGCGCTGCTTGCCGGGCGCCAGCCCGATGACGTCGACCGGCATCAGGCTTTCGAAGGCGGCGGCGGCATCGGGCCCGGCCAGGCGCAGCTGTCCCATGTGGGAGATGTCGAACRGGCCCGCGGCCTCGCGCGTGTGCTTGTGCTCGGCCATCAGGCCGGTGGGATATTGCACCGGCATCGAATAGCCGGCAAAGGGCACCATGCGGGCGCCGAGCGCCAGGTGCAGGCCGTGGAGCGGGGTCTTCAGCAGATCGTCGGATGCGGCAGCCAAGGGCGGTTCTCCAAAAGGGGCAGTGCTTGTTCCATGGCGAGAAGCCATGGGCCACCCCTGCTGTCCGCTTTACCTGAGAGATTCGCCCCACGATCGGGGTTTGCTCCTTCGGTGGGCGGTGCGACGCGACTTTCGCGACCAACCGCCTCTCTCCAGCAAGGAAACGCCCTGAATTGGGGCGTCTTGTCAGTCCTTTTGCCTGAGCGTTCGGGCCCTTGGTTCGGGGGACCTGCGCCTTCGGCGGCCCCACCGCGGCGGGACGCTCTCCTGACCGTTGGAGTGTAAGGGAATCGGCGGGCCGCCGGCCGGCGACTTCAATGCACCGGCGACGCGGGGAGCAGTTTGTCGATGCGCTCGCGGATCGCCTCGGCGCGCGCGACGCCCGCCATCTTCTCGATCTCGTCGAGCATGGTGCTGGCGGTGGCCAGCATCGAGGTCCGGTCGCGCGCCGCCCGCAGCGCCTCGCGCAGGCGTTCGGCGAGCACCGGATCGCGGCGCACGAACATGCGCTCGCAGAGGTCGAACAGGAACATGCGCGTGGTGGCCATCGAGGGCTTGCCGTCGAAGGCGTCCGCCGCGACCGGCGCATCGTCGATCGGGCGGTCGCGGAGGTAGCCCTCCTGCACCAGGTGGCGCGCCACCCGGCCGGCTTCTTCGCGGCCGCCGAACAGCGCCCCGAAATCTGTCAAGGAGCGCTGGCCGTCGGCCATCAGCAGCAGGGCGCGCTCGCGCTGGCCCAGCGTGCGGCGGCCGGGCTGGAGCTCCAGGCGCGCTTTGTCGGTCTTGGTGAGGAACATGGATTGCGGTGGCGATCGGTAGACGAGCGCCGCAGCATGGAGCCCCCGCGTGACGGTTTGATGAAACCGCCCGCCCAGCCGCTATTTCGCGTAGACCAGATCACGCAACCCGAGCGAGATGCCGGGCACGTAGGTGACCACCATCAGGCAGGCCAGGATCACCAGCACGAACGGGATGAGGTACGGCACGATGCGGTCGAGCGAGATGCGTGCCACCGTGCAGGCCGCGAACAGGTTGACGCCGAAGGGCGGCGTGATCATGCCGAGCGCCAGGTTCACCACCATGACCAGCCCGAAGTGCACCGGATCGATGCCGAAGTGCTGCGCCACCGGCGCCAGGATCGGCGCCAGCACGATGATCGCCGCGCTGGTCTCGATGAACATGCCGATCACGAACAGGGCCGCATTGACGCCGAGCAGAAACATTGCCGGCGACTGCAGCACCTCCTGCAGCCAGCGGCCGATCGCGTCGGGCACGCCGGCGCGCGTGATCAGGAAGGCGAACAGGCCGGCGTTGGCGATGATGAACATGATCACCGACGAGGACACCACCGACTTGCGCAGCACCGCATAGAGTTCGGCCGGCCTGATCTCGCGGTAGATCAGCGTGCCGACGATCAGCGCGTAGAGCACCGCCACCGCCGACGCCTCGGTGGGCGTGAAGATGCCGCCGTAGATGCCGCCCAGGATGATCACCGGCATCAGCAGCGCCCAGCCGGCGCGCCAGGTCGCGGTGCCGACGCCGAGCCGGCCGTCGCCGTCGTTCTTGCCCAGTCCCTTGAACTTGCAATAGACGTAGACGAAGGCCATCAGCGCCAGGCTGATCAGGATGCCCGGGCCGAAGCCGGCGATGAACAGCTCGCCGATCGAGACCTCGGCGCTGACGCCGTACAGGATCATCGGGATCGAGGGCGGGATGATGACGCCGAGTTCGGCGCTGGTGGCCTGCAGCGCGGCCGCGTAGCCGACCGGGTAGCCGTGCTTGATCAGCGCCGGGATCAGGATCGCGCCGATCGCGAAGGTGGTCGCCACCGAAGAGCCCGACACCGCCGCGAAGATCATGCAGGTCAGCACGCAGGTCATCGGCAGGCCGCCCTGCACGCCGCCCACCAGGCTCTTGGCGAAGTCGACCAGCCGGCGCGAGATGCCGCCGGTCTCCATCAGGTTGCCGGCCAGGATGAAGAAAGGAATGGCGGCGAGCGGAAACTTGTTGATCGCGTTGAACATCTCCTTGACGGAAATCAGCATGTTCGCGTTGGAGGCCTGGATGCCGAGCACCGAGGCCAGGCCGATCGAGACGGCGACGGAGATGGTGAGTGCGAAGCACACCACCATGGTCGTGATCATCACGGCGGTCATTGAGCGGTTTCCAGTTCGTTGCGCTGCGGGTCGATCAGGTTGGCGATGATGCCGATGACGCAGAACAACCCGCCCACCGGCAGCGCCGCGTAGGCCCAGAACATCGAGACCGATTCGAGCCCGGCCATCGACTGCACGCTGCCGCGCTGCGCGTAGTCCCAGCCCCACCAGATGATGACTGCGATCAGGGTCAGCGCGGCCAGGCATACGACCCAGTCGAGCACCCGGCGGACCTTGGGCGGGCTCCAGCGGTAGAGCACGTCGACGCTGACCATCGCGCCCTGGCGGAAGGCGGTCGGGATGCCCATGAAGACCATCCAGATCAGGCTGATGCGGATCAGGATCTCGGACCATTCGGCCGGTTGTTCGAGGACGAAGCGGGTGACGATCTGGAACACGCCGAGCGAGGAGGCGACCACCAGCATGAAGCAGGCGATCGCCATCGCCAGGCCGGTGGTCCAGCGGTCGAGTGCGAGGAAGGCGGATTTCATAGGGGCATCAGGGATTCGAACGAAAAAGCGCCCGCCAGTGAGACTGAGCGGGCGCGCGCTGCCGCGAGAATGTCGCGGCCGCGGATGGCATTACTTGACGTCGCGGATCTTGTCGAGGTTGGCCTTGCCGAACTGCTTCTCGAACTCGGCGTTGACCGGTGCCAGCGCGGCGACGAACCTGGCCTTGTCGACGTTGTCGATCACAGTCATGCCCTTGGCGCGCAGATCGGAGACGCCCTTGGCATCGTCCTCGTCGACGCGAGCCCGGTTGGCCTTGATGGCTTCCTTGGCGGCGTCGAGGAAGGCCTGCTTGTCGGCGGCGCCGAGCTTGTCGAAGGCGGCCTTGTTCATCACGAAGATGCAGGGCGAGTAGACGTGGCCGGTCAGGGTGAGGTGCTTCTGCACCTGGTCGAACTTGGCCGAGATGATGACCGGCAGCGGGTTCTCCTGGCCGTCGACCGTGCCTTGCTGGAGCGCAGTGAAGACCTCGGGGAAGGCCATCGGCGTGGTGATGATGCCGAAGCCCTTGTAGGCCGCGATGTGCACCGGGTTCTCCATGGTGCGCATCTTCAGGCCCTTGAGGTCCTCGGGCGCCTTCACGTCGCGCTTGCTGTTGGTCATGTGGCGGAAGCCGTTCTCGCCCCAGCCCAGCGCCTTGAATCCCTTGGCGTCGAACTTGACCAGCATGTCCTGCCCGATCGGGCCGTCCAGCACGGCGCGGGCGTGTGCCTTGTCGCGGAACAGGAAGGGGACGTCGAGGATCTTGGTCTCGGGCACGAAGTTCGGCACCGGGCCGGTCGAAGAGAAGGCGAGTTCCTGGGTGCCGAGCTGCACGGCCTCGATCGATTCGCGCTCGCCGCCGAGCGAGCCGTTGTAGAAGGTCTCGACCTTGTAGCGGCCGTTGGTGCGCGTCGCGACTTCCTTCGCGAAGGTGTCGATGGCGACCCCCTGGTGCGAGTTCTGCGAGGTCGAGATGCTGATCTTCATCGTCGTCTGCGCAAGGGCCGCGCTCGCGATGCCAAAGCCGAGGATCAGGCCTGCGGCCAGTTGGCTCAATTTCATGGGGATGTCTCCAGAATGGGAAAGAGTGCGGGCCCGGGCCCGCAAGGCAGCCTGCGACTATGCCGCAATAGCAAGGTTCACCTCGTCGGGATTTTCACGGACGTAGTCGCGCTCCTTTTTGAGGCCGAGTCTAGGCGCTGGGCGGCAGTTGCCCGCGGCGGCGGCGCATCAGGTGTTCGAGAGCCTCGAACAGCGCCTCGCTCAGCAGTGCCAGCGCCGCGGCGGGCACGGCGCCGGCGACCAGCAGCGCGCGGTCGTTGAGCGCGAGCCCRGTCACGATGCGTTCCCCGAAGCCTCCAGCGCCGATGAAGGCGGCGATGGTGGCGGTGCCGATCGCGATGGTGGTCGCGGTGCGCACGCCGGCCAGCAGCGTGGGCAGCGCCAGCGGCAGCAGCACCACGTGCAGGTTCTGGCCGCCGGTCATGCCGAGCGCGGTGCCGGCCTCGCGCAGGCCGGCGGGCACTTCGGCCAGCCCGGTCACGGTGTTGCGCATGATCGGCAGCAGCGAATACAGCGTCAGCGCGATCAGCGCCGGCAGCGTGCCGATCGCGCCCAGCAGCGAAATCAGCACGGCCAGCAGCGCCAGCGACGGGATGGTCTGCAGCAGACCGGTCAGGCCCAGCACCAGGGCGCGCAGCCGCACATGCGCGAACACCGCGATCCCGAGCGGCACGGCGATGAGGATCGCGACGCCGACCGAGATCGCGACCAGCAGCAGGTGCTGGCGCGCCAGCCGGCCGAGGTCGGGGCCGAACAGCTTGGCCCTGAAGCCGCGGGCGGCGTTGTCGGGCGTGAGGGCGGCCGGCGAACCCGGCTGCTTCGTCGCCAGGAAGTCGCGCGCAATGACGTCGAAGGCCACGCCTTGCAGTTCGGCGCGCGCGTTCATCGCGATCATCGCGCGTTCGTCGATGCGGCCCTCGAGCGGCTGCAGGGCGGCCCAGGCGGCGGGCAGCCGCGCCGGCAGGTCGAGCCGGTACAGCAGCACGGCGTCGTAGCGCGGGAAGTAGCCCTTGTCGTCCGCGAGCACGCGCAGGCCCAGGTGGTCGATCTTGGCGTCGGTGGTGTAGATGTCGATGACGTCGACCTGCTTGGCGGCGATGGCTTCGTAGGCCAGGCCGTGGTCCAGTCCGGTCGGCGTCTGGCTGAAGCCGTAGCGCGCCGCCAGGCCCTGCCAGCCGTCGGCGCGGCCGATGAACTCGTTCGAGAGGCCGAAGCGGAGTTCGCGCTGGCCGGCCAGATCGCTCAGGGTACGAACGCCGAGCCGGTCGGCGTCGGCGGCGCGCATGGCGAGCGCATAGCCGTCGTTGAATCCGAGCGGCACGGCCACGCCGAGCCCGAGCGGCCGCAGGGCGGCGTTCATGGCTTCGCGCGTCATCGAGGGTTGGCCCTTGAGGATCTCCAGCGCGATGGTTCCGGTGTACTCGGCGTAGAGGTCGATCCCGCCGGAGCGCAGGGCCTCGTAGACGATGGCCGTGTTGCCGAGCCCCTGCCGCACCACCGGCGCAACCGCGGTCCGGGGCGCAGCGGTCTGGGCCAGCACCTCGGCCAGGATGTAGGACTCGGTGAAGCGCTTGGAGCCGATGCGCAGCGCCTGCTCCTGGGCGGTCGCGGCCACGGCGGCGCCCAGCAGCAGGATGAAGGCCAGGACAGCGAGCCCGGTGCGGCGCAGCAGTTGCATCGCGGCCAGTGTATCGGCGCCAGGCCCGGCCGCGTCCTCATGTTGGGTGAAGATTCCCTTTCTCCTACAACCGATCGTGCGTGCCGCTGATGTGGCGCCGCTCGGCCGCACTGCACAGTCCGAACGTGCTGATCAACTACATCCGTCGCGGTCAAGGCAAGCCCCTGCTCCTGGTGCACGGGCTGGGCAGCAGTTGGCGGACCTGGCAGACCATCCTCGACCCGCTGGCTGCCGAGCGCGCCGTGGTCGCGCTCGACCTGCCGGGCTTCGGCAAGAGTCCGCCACTGGAAGGCGAGGTGTCGATGCGCACGCTGGCGACCGCCGTGGCCCGCTTCCTCGGCGAGCACGACCTGCTGGGTGTCGATGCGGTCGGCAGTTCGTTCGGAGCGCGCCTGGTGCTCGAGCTGGCGCGCCGCGGCGGAGTGCTGGGCACGGTCGTTTTGCTCGGACCGAGCGGGTTCTGGGCCGGCTGGGAGCGCATGGCGTACCAGGCCTCGCTGTGGCTCTCCATGCGGCTGGCGCGAGGCCTCGCATTCGCCATGCCCGCGTTGGCTGCCCACGAATGGTCGCGCATGCTGTTGCTGGCCCGGTTCTCGTCCCAGGCGCGTCGGCTGCCGCCGGCGCTGGTGCTGGAGGAGATGCACAGCTTCGCGTCCGCCCCGTCCCTCAGTCTCATGCTGAGGGATTTCGTGCGCGGATCGCCGCTCGAGGGCTCCGCCGCCRGGACGCTCGGGAAGCCGGTAGTGATCGGCTGGGGCCGGCTCGACAGGATCTGCCTTCCGAGCCAGGCGGCACGCGCGCAACAGCTGTTTCCCGATGCGCGCCTGCATTGGTTCGAGCGCTGCGGCCACTATCCCCACTGGGACCAGCCCGAAGAGACCGCCCGGCTGATCCTCGACGCCACGGCCGATTGAAGGATCCCACCCCGAATGAAAAAGAACGACGAACCCGCATCGGATCGGCCGCCCGCCGAGGGCCCCGCCGCGCATGGCGCCCGCGAACTGCCCGCCGTGACGGTCGAGGGCTACAGCCTCCAGTTGCGCGACAAGGACGGCTTCATCGGCGACCAGGCCAGCCAGACCGCCTTCAGGCAATTGCTGGAGCGCTGGCGGCAGCGCCGTCGCCGAAAGGGCAAGGACCCGCTGGGCGGCGTGCATTCCAAGGACCTCAGCAAGAGCGAACTCGACGCGGCACTGGGCGAAACCAAGAGTTCCGAGGCCGCGGACGTGGTTGACGGCGTGATCGAGCAGTTCGCCGAGGAACTGGCCTGGGTGATCGACCGCTTCCTGCGCCAGCCGTCGTGGCATGGCGTGCAGCGGATCGTGATCGGCGGCGGCTTCCCGGGCAGCGACGTGGGCGAGCGCGCGGTGCTGCAGGCGGCAGCGATCCTGCAGGACATGAATGTTTCCGTGCAGCTGGCCCGTATCTGCCACGAGCCGGACGACGGCGGCCTGCTGGGATGGGTGCATCTGGTGCCGCCGCCGATGCTGAAAGGCCACGACGCGATCCTCGCGCTCGACATCGGCGGCACCAACGTACGCTGCGGCATCGTCAAGCTGCGCAAGAAGCGCGCAGCCGACCTGTCGAAGGCCAAGGTGGTGCGGCGCGAGAAGTGGCGCCATGCGGACGACAGCCCGAGCCGCAAGGCGCTGATCGACCGCTTGGCCGAAATACTCGGGGCCCAGATCGGCTATTGCAAGCGGCAGGGCATCCGGCTCGCGCCCTTCATCGGCATCGCCTGCCCCGGACTCGTTCGCAAGGACGGATCCATCTCGCGCGGCGCGCAGAACCTGCCCGGCGATTGGGAAAGCGACAACTTCCACCTCCCCACCGAGCTGTGCAAGCGGCTGCCGACCATCGGCGGCGAGCCGACGGTCGCGTTGCTGCACAACGATGCGGTGGTGCAGGGCCTGAGCGAACTGCCGTTCATGCAGGATGTGAAGCGCTGGGCGGTGCTGACCATCGGCACCGGACTGGGCAACGCCAGCTACACCAACAAGCAGAAGTAGGCCGGCCGGTCAGGCGAGTTCCCGGCCGAAGAAACGCAGCGTGCGATCCCATGCGAGCCGGGCCCACACGGCGTCGTATTGCGTGATGGGGATCCGGCCCGGGCCCTGCGCGGTTTCGTTGGCGAAGGCGTGATGCGCCTGGTAGCGGTGCCCTTCATAGCGCACGCCCGCCGCGCGCAGCTTCTCTTCGAGGGCATCGACCCCCGCGATGGCGAACGCCGCGTCCTGCGTGGCCCAATGTGCCATCAACGGCACGCTGATCTTCGAGGCATCGACAAACTCCAGCGGCGGATAGCCATACCAGATGACGGCGGCATCGGCCTCGGACGCCATCGTCGATGCCAGCAAGGTCAGCGCGCCGCCCATGCAGTAGCCGGTGACGCCCACCTTGCCGCCGCGCGCCTTCAGATACTGCAGCGCGCCGCGCACGTCCTGCGAGGCGGCTTCGGCGAAGTTCAGCCCGCTCATCAGATGGTGGGCTTCCTCGGCCTCGACGGTCTTCTTTCCGCGATAGAGATCGGGCACCAGCGCGGTGAAGCCGGCTTGAGCGAGACGCTCGGCGACGCCGAGGATCTGGTCGTTCAGCCCCCACCATTCCTGGATCACGACCACCGATCCGAAGGCCTTCTCGGCCTCGGCCAGATAGCCCTGCACGGCGCCGCCATCCGGGCGCTTGAATTCGATCATGGTTCCCATGAAGCTCTCCTGATGTTGGGGTCAAGACAGGGAGTATCGGACATGGGGCGGCGGCCTGCTCGGCTGGGTGCACCTCGTGCGAGCCGACCGTGGTGCTGATGCACAACGACGCCGTGGTACAGGGGCTGAGCGAGCTGCCCTTCATGCAGGACGTGAAGCGCTGGGCGGTGCTGACCATCGGGACCGGGCTGGGCAATGCGAGCTAAACAAGCAGGCTCCGCTCGAAGGCTTGAGGCGTCCGGGGGCAGGCGTCGTGACAGTTGTTGACAAAGCGGCGCGGCGGCTTGCGCGGGGGCGGCATAATTCGCGCCGCGCAAGTCTCCAATGTCTGTCAATGACAGAGGCGTGCGTTCGAGCTTAGGGAGTTCTTCATGCAGGCACTGTCACGCACGCTGTCGATCGCAGCGTGGCCATCTCTTGTCC
Organism: Variovorax sp. P1_H2; assembly: GCF_056405295.1. NCBI lineage: Bacteria > Pseudomonadati > Pseudomonadota > Betaproteobacteria > Burkholderiales > Comamonadaceae > Variovorax > Variovorax sp. P1_H2. The sequence continues at coordinate 30,186 of NZ_JBFUCJ010000022.1, forward strand.
GTCGATTTCATCGAGCGCCCGCGCGCGGCGCATCGGAACTCGCAAGCCCGTCTTCCGCGGCATCGCCTCCGCGGCGATGACGTAGGTCCGAAGGCGGCGTGATCGCGGTCTTCGCGGGCCGCACACCTCCTCCAGCAATTCTCTCGTTCGGTGGTCAGCAACCACTGCCTGCGCACGCTCGACTTGGATCCGGAAACCATGAGTACCACCCCTCCGCCAGAACGCATCGCCTACCCCATGCCGCAGCCCGATGGCACGCTGTGCTGCGGATGGCACCTCACGGACAAGTCGCTGACCGATCTTGTCGTGCTTCAGGTGAGCGTGGTCAATACGCTGCCCATCGTGTTCGTGCCGGGGATCATGGGTAGCAATTTGCGGTCCAAGGATGGGCAGACCTCAGTGTGGGAGTTGGACACTGTCGCTGGTTTAGCTGAAGTAGAACTTGCCGCTCAGAAGGCGTTCGAACGCGCAGGCGAGCGCCAGAAGACTTTGCATCCCGATCGAACGGTGGTCGATACCCGCGGCAACGTGCCTTCCCGACCCTGCGGATCCGTGCAAAAGGTCGAGCAGTACATAGAGCGCGGCTGGGGCGAAGTAGGTGAACGCAGCTATCACGGCTTTCTGCTGAAACTCGAGGAAGTATTCAATGGATTTCGCTCCGGCCAGGCCCTGACCGCGGTCGAAGCGCAGGTGGCGGCCCTCATGGCGGTGCGCTCGGGCGAAGATTCGGCATGGCGGGCGCAGAAGGAATTCAACCCGAGCGATCCCTCCGACATCGCCGCCCTGCGCAACTGGTACATGCCCGTCTACGCCTGCGGCTACAACTGGCTGGACGACAACGCCAATGCCGCCTTGCGCCTCCAGGGCCGTATCGAGCAGGTGATCGCACAGAACAACGGGCCGTGGTCGCGCTGCGAGCAGGTGATCCTGATCACGCACAGCATGGGCGGACTGGTCGCCCGAGCCTGCCAGCAACTGTCCGGCATGCAAGAGAAGATCGCCGGCATCGTGCACGGCGTGATGCCGGCCAACGGCGCGCCCGTGGCCTACCGGCGCTGCAAGGTCGGCATGATCGAGGAGGATCCTGTTGCAGCGCGCGTGATCGGCACGACGGGCCCGGAAGTGACCGCGGTGTTCGCGCAGGCGCCCGGCGCGCTGCAACTGCTGCCCACCCAACGCTATGGCCCCTGGCTGGAACTGCGCGACGCCGACGGCAAGACCGTCAGGAAGGCGTTGCCCGGGTCGAATCCCTACGGCGAGATCTACAAGCTGCGCGACCCTTGGTGGGCGCTGGTCAAGGAAGAGTGGTTGTCGCCAGAGGGTGGAGAGCCGATCACCTGGGCAGACTATCTAGAGTTTCTCGGACTCGCCGAAGACTTTCATATGCGAGTCACTGAACGCACATATCACCCGAACACCTACGCCTTCTACGGTGCTGACTCAAAGGGGAAGACAAAGAGCTTCGAACGCATCGTGTGGCAGATGAAGCATTTTCCCGGTCGGGCCGGAGGCGTGGATGTGCGCCCATCAGAACAGACGTTGCCCGGCGGCGTCGATGTCTACGACATGAGATCGGCTCAAATCGAAATGGACGGCGTCAACCCGGAAATCGTCAGAGCGAATCGGCCGGTCGGGAGCATGTCCACTGCCACCGCCCCGACGCCGAAGCCGCAGTGGTTGCTGTACGCCGATTTGCAGGATGGAACGGGGGATGGCACGGTCCCGGCTTCATCAGGCAGGGCGCCGGCCGACTGCGAGGCGGTGCGGCAGGTGTTCCGGCTCAGCGGCGTCGAGCACGAAGGCGCGTTTCGCGCGAGTGCGACAGCGCAACAGGTGACCGTGTATGCGATCAGCAAGATCGCTTTGGAAGCTCGGGTCCCGAAAGATACGCCCTCCGTCCTCAAGGCGACGATGCGGTGAACGCCAACGCTTTCGGCTGGCTGCGCCGCCACTACAGTCATCGCCGCCTGGTGCTGTCGATGCTTGTGCTCGCTGTTGCCGCTGCGCTGCTGCGCGGCTGGCTTCCGTTTCTCTATGCCCCTCCCTACAGCCCTGAAACCATGACGCCCCTGACGACCCAACGGACCACCCATTGCATCGGCCGCTATCTGATCGACCTGCCTTCGAACTTCGAACTGAGGACCGGAGGATGGGGCGACATCGAGCTGTACTACGGGCTCGACAAGAATTTCCAGCGGGTCTATGCGACGGTCAAGCAGGGCCGCTACACCAATGAGGAGTTCTGGGACGAGGTCAACAAGCGGCGGTTTGAATTGCAGGGCACGACAAACCTCAAGGCGAATGGGCCGATGTTGTTGCATGGCGAACAGATCGATACCTCCTCGGCACTGTTACGACGACTTCCCGCAGAAACCTCGGCAGGTTCAATCAAGTCCGAAGTGCATGTGCTTGTGGGTCAGCGCTATGTGACGTTGGAGCAAAAGTCACACAGCCAAGACGAGAACGACATCACCTACCTGAAAGCCGATCCCGGTCCCGCCGAGGCCCGTCTCAAGATGATCGCGAGCAAGCTGCTGCCGTATGAGAATGCGGCGCGCGCCAAGCCCGGTTTCTGTATGCAGGGCGTGCTGTTCGATGTCGGGCAGGACGATGAGACGGCAACATTCAATTTTCTGACAAAGGATGTGCCCGATGTCCGAGTGAAGGTCGACTATCACGCGGTCACGGGCCAACCCCGAATTGGCTTGTATGAACGGATCGATGAGGCCCAGAGGCGGTATCCCCCGCTGAAGCTCGCCACCTTCGAGTTCCGACGCGGCGATCGGCCACTGGCTGGCCTCCCCGCCGAGGAGCTGTTGAGCAAGGTCGGTCTGCGTTCGACCAGCCACAACTTCATGATCGAGCGGCGCGACAGCGCGGCGCGTACGCTGGACCGGCCTTACTTCAGCGTCATGCTGAGCACCGGCAACGAATACATGGTTCCGGTGGTCGATCCGAGCGAGCGTCCGGACAACACCGCGAAGGTCTTCTACTCGCCGCAGGACAAGGCAATGGTGCACCGCAGAGGAAATTCCAGCCTGTCCGACGAACAGGTGCTGATGCTGTGGGACGAGGTGGTCGAGTCGGTGCGAAAGCGCTAGCGGCCATGGCGCTCAAAGCTGGAAGGCGATCGTGAGCAGCAGGCCCTCGGCGACGTCGCGCAGCAGTCCGGGCGTGCGCGCCCGGTAGGTTTCGCCGGCCGAGGCGGTGGTTTCGATCCAATGCGCCAGTTCGTCGATCTCGGCGCGGCCATAGAACACCACCGCTGCCTCGTGGTTGAGAAGCAGGCTGCGCAGGTCGAGATTGATCGAACCGCACAGCGCCAGGTCTTCGTCCACCACCACTGCCTTGGCATGGGCCATGTAGGGCAGCATCTTGAACACCACGCCGGCACGTGCCAGGTCGCGCATGCTGCGGGCCCGCACGAAATCGGTCAGCCGGTGGTTCGATTGGCCGGGAATCGCGATCGTCACCTGCACGCCGCGCCGGGCCGCCAGCCGCAGCGCGTCGCGCAGTCCGTCGCCGGGCACGAAGTAGGGCGTGACGGCGAGCAGGCGGTGCTCGGCGCGGAAGCAGGCGTCGATCAGCAGCGCCTGCGCCGTGTCCTCGGTCTGGTCGGGCCCGCTGGGCAGGAACTGCGCCGGCCTGCCACCTTCTTGCGGGCCGGCATCGCCGGCAATGGGGCGCGACTGCCGACCGCGCACCGAGGCCCAGTCATGGTCGAACTGGCGCGCCGCCGCGGTCGCCACGTCGCCGTGCAGATCGAAGGACAGGTCGCGCCAGGCCACCGGGTGCGCATCGTTGCCGGTGAAGTATTCGCCGGCCAGGTTCCTGCCGCCGGACCAGAGCCAGCGGTCGTCCGCGATCGTGAGCTTGCGGTGGTTGCGCAGGTTGCGCGGGCCGCTGCGGCGCAGGCTGAAGATCGGGCGGAACACCGCCACCTCGGCGCCGGCGTCGCGCAGCGAATCGAAGTGCGTGCGCGGCAGCGACAGGGCGCCGAAGCCGTCGAGCAGCACCCTGATCTTGACGCCCTCGCGGGCCCGGCGGGAGAGCCGGTTGATCACCTCGTGGCCGAGCGCGTCGTCGCCGATGATGAAGGTCGAGACGTCGATGGATCGCCGTGCGCCCTCGATCACTTTGAACAGCGCGTCACGCGCCGCGGCGCCGTCGGAATGCAGGCGCACCTCGCAGAGGCTGGGCGCCGCGAGGCCGAAGCTCTCGACCAGTTCGGCCGCCCAGTGCCCCGCCGGCGCCGCGCGCGGCGGCCGCGGCGTGCCCACCGGCCGGAGCTTGCGCTGCCCGAACAGCAGGTACATCGGCAGGATCACGTAGGGCAGCAACGCCAGGCCCATGACCCAGGCGATGGCGGTCGTGGGGGCGCGCTGCTCGCGCCGCGCGCGGGTGGTCAGCACGTAGACCAGCAAGGCAAAAGTCACCACCAGCAGGTGCTGCGAGGGCGAGGGCAGCCAGTCGAGCAGGTCGTCGATCCGGTTCACGAGCGGACCAGGGCCTGCAGATGGGCCGGTACCGGGCGCCCTTGCGAGGCCAGGAAGTTCATCATCGGGCCGACCACGTCCCGCACCGGGCCGCGCGCACCCACGCGCTCGCGCCAGGCCAGCAGCCTGGGCGTCGCCGCGGTCATGGGCGCGCCCTTGCGCTCGGCGAACACCTGCGCCATGTAGAAGGCGATGTCGGCGAAGGAGTAGGGACCGGCCAGGAACTCGCTGTCGGCCAGCTTCGCTTCGAGTTCTTCGTAGAAGCGGGCGCAGCCGGCGCATGCCGCCAGCGCCGCCGGACTTTCCATGTCCTGTTGCAGGCCGAAGAGCTTGATCACGTGGGGAAAGAAGACTTCATCCGATTTCAGTTCGAGCTGCCGGGCTCGCGCCCGTGCCGCGACGTTGTCAGGCCACAGCGGCGGCTCCGGAACGCGGTCCTCGAGGTATTCGAAGATTTGCGTCGAGTCGAACAGCTCGACATCGCCATCGATCAGCACCGGAACCTGCCGCTTCGGGTTGACCCGCAGCACCTCCGGGTGCTTCGGTTCGTAGCGGTCGTCGCGGTCGAAGGGCACCATCACGCACTCGAAGGCGACGCCCTTCTCGAGCGCCGCGATTTGCACCTTGGCGCCGAACATGCTGAGGGGGGCGGTGAAGAGCTTCATGGACATGGCGCTACTTCACCACGGTTGGCGCCTCAGGTCGAGCCCCAGACCTCTTGGGCCGTTTCCACGACCAGCCGCAGCTTGGCGCGCTGTGCCTCGACCGCGATGTTGTTTCCATGCACCGTGCTCGAGAAACCGCACTGCGGCGACAGCGCGAGCTGGTCGAGCGAGACGTACTTGGCGGCCGCTTCGATGCGGGCCTTGAGCTCGTCCTTGTCCTCCATCTCGCCGAACTTGGTGGTCACCAGGCCCAGCACCACGGTCTTGCCCTTGGGCAGGAAGCGCAGCGGCCGGAAATCGCCCGAGCGGGCGTCGTCGTACTCGAGGAAGTAGGCGTCGAGGTCCATCTCCTTGAGCAGCGCCTCGGCGACCGGCTCGTAGTTGCCGGCCGCCGCGTGGGTGCTCTTGAAGTTGCCGCGGCACAGGTGCATGGCGAGGATCATGCCTTCGGGCTTCTGCGCCACCACCTTGTTGATGAAGGCGGCGTAGCGGTGCGGCAGCTCGTTGGGGTCGTCGCCGCGCTGGCGGGCCGCCTCGCGCATCTTCTCGTCGCACAGGTAGGCGAGGTTGGTGTCGTCCATCTGCACGTAGGTGCAGCCGGCCGCGGCGAGCGAACGCAGCTCGTCGCCGTAGGCGTTGGCGACATCGTCGTAGAACACCGGATCGAGTTCGGGATAGGCCTCGCGGCTGATGCCGGCGCGGCCGCCGCGGAAGTGCAGCATGGTGGGCGAGGGGATGGTCACCTTGGGCGTGTTGCCGGCCGACACCTGGCTCTTGAGGTACTCGAAGTCCGCGAGCTGGATGTTCTTCACGTGGCGCACCTTGTCGATCACGCGCATCACGGGCGGCGCCAGCTCCTCGGTGCCGTCGGGCTTGCGGATCGTGACCGGGATGTCGGTCTTCACGCCGCCGAGCTGCTCGAGGAAGTCGATGTGGAAATAGGTGCGGCGGAACTCGCCGTCGGTGATGCTCTTGAGGCCGATGTCTTCCTGGAACTTGACGATCTCGGTGATGGCCTTGTCTTCGACCTTGCGAAGCTGCTCGGGCGTGATCTCGCCCTTGGCTTTCTGCTCGCGGGCTTCGAGCAGATACCGGGGGCGCAGGAAGCTGCCGACGTGGTCGTAGCGGGCAGGCAGGGACGCGTGCTGGGACATGGGATGGCTCCGTCGTATCTGGGAAAAGAACGGTCGATCGTATCCGCACAGAAAGCCCATGGAATGGATACAGAAAGATCGGTACTTACCCTTGTAAAGGTTAAATATCATGGACTTTATCTCATTGCTGTATACATTGCGTATCCCATGAAAGCCGAAGTCCGTCCTTTCCCGCTCAATGCCTGGTACGCGGCCGCCTACGATGTCGAGGTCTCGCACGCCTTGCTCGCGCGCACGGTCTGCAACCAGAAGTTGGCGCTCTACCGGCGCACCGATGGCCAGGTCGCCGCCCTCGAAGACGCCTGCTGGCATCGCCTCATGCCCTTGTCCCTGGGGCGGCTGGAGGGCGACGAGGTGGTCTGCGGCTACCACGGGCTGGTCTACAACAGCCAGGGCCGCTGCACTTTCATGCCGAGCCAGGAGACGCTGAATCCTTCGGCCTGCGTGCGCGCCTATCCCGTGGTCGAGAAACACCGCTTCGTCTGGGTCTGGCCCGGCGACCCGGCCAAGGCCGACCCGGCGCTGGTGCCCGACATGCACTGGAACGACGACCCTGCCTGGGCCGGCGACGGCAAGATGATCCGGGTCGCCTGCGATTACCGGCTGGTGGTCGACAACCTCATGGACCTGACGCACGAGACTTTCGTTCACGGCTCGTCGATCGGCAATCGCGCGGTGGCCGAGGCGCCTTTCGTCGCCACCCACGGCGACCGCTCGGCCACGGTCACCCGCTGGATGGAGGCCATCGATGCGCCGCCGTTCTGGGCCGGGCAGATCCACTACGCGCGCGGCTACCGGGGCAAGGTGGACCGCTGGCAGATCATCCGCTTCGAGGGGCCGTGCACCGTCAACATCGACGTCGGCGTGGCCGAGGCGGGCAGTGGCGCCGTGCCGCGCGACGGCCAGCCGGGCGACCGCAGCAAGGGCGTCAACGGCTATGTGCTCAACACCATCACGCCCGAGACCGACAAGAGCTGCCTCTATTTCTGGGCCTTTGCCCGCAACTACTGCGTCGGCGAGCAGCGGCTCACGCACCAGTTGCGCGAGGGCGTCGCGGGCATCTTCCGCGAGGACGAACTGGTGCTCGAAGCCCAGCAGCGCGCGATCGACGATCGGCCCGACTACAGCTTCTACAACCTCAACATCGATGCCGGCGCGATGTGGGCGCGGCGGCTGATCGACCAGATGGTGGCGCGGGAGCAGCCGCGCGCGCCGACCATCCCGATCGAAGCTGCCGGGGGTGCCCGTTGAGCGGCGAGCCGGTCGAGCCCGGCAGCTCGCAGGCGGTCAAGGCCCAGTTGCGGCTGCGCGAGATGATCCTGGCCGGCGAACTGGCCGGCGGTGCCCGGATCGCCGAAGTGGCGGTGTCCGAGATGCTGGGCGTCTCGCGCACTCCGGTGCGCAGCGCGCTGATGCGTCTCGAGCAGGAGGGGCTGCTCGAGGGCTTGCCCAACGGCGGCTATGCGGTGCGCACCTTCTCGGAGCGGGACGTGGCCGACGCCATCGAGCTGCGCGGAACGCTGGAAGGCCTGTCGGCGCGGCTGGCGGCCGAGCGCGGCGCGCCGCCGGTGGTGCTGCGCGAGGCGAGGGCCTGCCTGCGCCGCATCGACGAACTGCTGCGCGAGCCGGCGCTCGACGATGCGGCCTTCTCGCGCTACGTCGCCTTCAACGAGGAGTTCCATCGCCTGCTGTCCGAGATGGCGGGCAGTGCGCTGATCGCCAAGCAGATGGAGCGCGTGATCAACCTGCCGTTCGCATCGCCCTCGGGCTTCGTGGTGGTGCAGGCCAACTCGCCCGCCGCCCGCGACATGCTGCTGATCGCGCAGGACCAGCACGGCCAGGTGCTCGACGCGATCGAGAACCGCGAAGGCTCGCGTGCCGAGGCGCTGATGCGCGAACACAGCCGAATCGCGCAGCGCAACCTGAGGGAAGTGCTGCATGGCGCGCACAACCATCCCTTGCCAGGGGTGCAGCTGATCCGCCGACGCGCATGAAGGCAGTTCGAAGATGAAAAGCGATATCCACTGGATGCCGGCGCGCATCAGCGCCATCAAGGACCTCAGCCCCACGGTGCGCGAGTTCGAGATCACGCCCGAGTCGGGCATCGTGGCCGGACACGAGCCCGGCGCCCACCTGCAGGTGCAGGTGCTGGTCGGCGCTCCCGGTTCGGGGCGCATGCAGAACCGTTCCTACTCGGTCGTCGGCGAACCCGACGGCCGCGCCTGGCGGATCGCGGTCAAGCGGCTGGACGAGGGCCGCGGCGGTTCGCTCGCGATGTGGCGGCTGGTGGTCGGCGACCGGCTGCTGGTGAGCGAGCCGCAGACCCACTTCGGCCTCGACCTGACGGCGCCGGGCTACCTGCTGGTGGCGGGCGGCATCGGCATCACGCCGCTGGTCTACATGGCCCAGCGCCTGGCCGCGCTGGCCGCGCGCAGCGGCGTCCCCGTGCGCATGCTCTACGGCGCCCGCAACGAATCCGAGCTGGCCTACCTGGCGGATCTGCGCGAGGCGCTGGAGCCGCATTCGAGCGCCAGCCTGCAGGCCTTCGCCGGCAGTGCGCCGATCGACTTTGCCGCCGAGATCGCCGCGCTGCCCGCGGGCGGCCAGCTCTACGCCTGCGGACCGGTGCCGATGCTCGAAGCGGTGAGGCAGGCCTGGGCCGCCGCCGGCCGGCCGCAGGCCGAGCTGCGCTTCGAGACCTTCGGCAGCAGCGGCCGGCTCCCGACCCAGGCCTTCGAGGTGCGCATTCCGCGCCACCAACTGGCGATCACCGTGCCTGCCGACAGCACCTTGCTGGAAGCGCTCGAAGGCGCCGGCGTCCAGACCCTGTGGGACTGCCGGCGCGGCGAATGCGGGCTGTGCGCAATGGACGTGCTGGCGATCGAGGGCGAGATCGACCATCGCGACGTGTTCCTGAGCGCGCACGAAAAGACATCGGGCCGCCGCATCTGTGCCTGCGTCTCGCGGGCGGTCGGCACGATCACGCTCGACTCCGCCTGGCGGCCCGACAACCCGTGCTAGCGCACACCTTGCGCGATCATCGCGCGACCGATGTGCTGATCGCGCAGAATTCGCTGCTCCGGCCTGAAGGCTAGGTAGTTGCCGGCGCTCCGGCTTGCTTGCATCTGGTCACAATATCCCCCGTTCCGCATCTCATTGAATAAGGAGAGTTCCATGCTTCGTCGCCACCTCGTACGGGCTGCCGGCCTGACCGCCATCGCGCTGGCCATGCCTCTGGCCCACGCGCAGGACAACACCTTCAAGATCGGGATGATCCTGCCGATGACCGGCCAGCAGGCCTCCACCGGCCGCCAGATCGAAGCCGCCGCGCGGCTCTACATGGCGCAGCACGGCGACACAGTCGCCGGCAAGAAGGTCCAGTTGATCGTCAAGGACGACACCGGCCTGCCCGATGTCACCAAGCGCATCGCGCAGGAATTGGTGGTCAACGACAAGGTCAATGTGCTGGCCGGCTTCGGCATCACGCCGTCCGCGCTGGCCGTGGCGCCGATCGCGACCCAGTCGAAGACGCCCGAGGTCGTGATGGCGGCGGCCACATCGAGCATCACCCAGGCTTCGCCGTACGTCGTGCGCYCCAGCTTCACGCTGCCGCAGGCGGCGGTGGCGATGGGCGACTGGGCGCCCAAGAACGGCATCAAGACGGTGGTCACGCTGGTGGCCGACTATGGTCCGGGCAACGACGCCGAGAAGTTTTTTGCCGAGCGCTTCGAACTCAACGGCGGCAAGGTGATCGAGAAGCTGCGGGTGCCGCTGCGCAACCCGGACTTCGCGCCCTTCCTGCAGAAGGCGCGCGACGCCAAGCCCGACGCGCTTTTCGTCTTCGTGCCCTCGGGGGCGGGCGGCGCGGCCGTGATGAAGCAGTTCCTCGAGCGCGGCATGGACAAGGCCGGCATCAAGATGATCGCCACCGGCGACGTGACCGACGACGACCAGCTCAACGACATGGGCGACGGCGCGCTCGGCGTCGTCACCTCGCACCACTATTCGGCGGCCCACCCGTCGGCGATGAACAAGAAGTTCGTGGCCGATTTCCAGGCGGCCAACAAGAACATGCGGCCCAACTTCATGGCCATCGGCGGCTATGACGGCATGCRCATCATCTACGAGGCCCTCAAGACCACCAAGGGCCAGGGTGGCGGCGACGCGCTGCTGGCCGCGATGAAGGGCCAGGTCTTCGAGAGCCCGCGCGGCCCGGTGCTGATCGACGCCCAGACGCGCGACATCACGCAGGACATCTACCTGCGCAAGGTCGAGAAGAAGGACGGCCAGCTTTACAACATCGAGTTCGACGTGATCAAGTCCGTCAAGGACCCGGGCAAGAACAAGCAGTGATTCACTCAGTGACCGCGGGCTTCAGCCGGATGACTCCGAGCGCCCTTCGGGAAACACCGCGGAACCGGCTTTGCCGGGCCGCTGGTGTTGCCCCCGGCAGGGGGTGGGCGGCTACACGCAGTGAGCCAACCTGGGGGCGAGCAACAGTGCTACCGCGGATGCGGCTTTGCCGGGCCGCTGGTGTTGCCCCCGGCAGGGGGTGTGCGCCCGACACGAAGTGCGGGCAAGCTGGGGGCGAGCCTTGTTAACTATTCTTTTCGACGRCATCGCCTACGGCATGCTGCTGTTCGTGCTCGCGGTCGGCCTGGCCGTGACGCTGGGCCTGATGAACTTCATCAACCTCGCGCACGGCGCCTTCGCAATGGCCGGGGGCTATCTCACGGTATTCGCGATGCAGAAGCTGGGCGTGCCTTTCCTGCTGTGCCTGCCGCTGGCCTTCGTGGTCGTCGGCGCTGCGGGTGCGCTGCTCGAGCGCACGCTCTACCGGCCGATGTACGGCAAGTCGCACCTGGACCAGGTGCTGTTCTCCATCGGCCTGGCCTTCATGGCGGTGGCCGCGGTCGATTATTTCGTCGGCTCCTCGCAGCAGAACATCCACTTGCCCGAATGGCTGCGCGGCCGCACCGAGATCGGCGACGGCGCGCTGCTGCTGGGCATGGGCCACTACCGCATCTTCATCATCGCGGTCTGCACGCTGCTCACCGTGGTGCTGCAACTGATCCTCTCGAAGACGCGCTTCGGCAGCCGGCTGCGTGCCGCGGTCGATGACCCGCGCGTGGCGGCGGGCCTGGGCATCAATGTCAACGTGGTGTTCCTGCTGACCTTCGCGGTGGGCTCGGGGCTGGCCGGCCTGGGCGGTGCGCTCGGCGCCGAGATCCTCGGACTCGATCCGACCTTCCCGCTCAAGTACATGATCTATTTCCTCATCGTGGTCTCGGTCGGCGGCACCTCGTCGATCACCGGGCCGCTGCTGGCGGCGCTGCTGCTCGGCGTCGCCGACGTGGCGGGCAAGTACTTCATCCCGAAGATGGGCGCCTTCACGGTCTACCTGCTGATGATCCTGATCCTGATGTGGCGGCCGCAGGGCCTGTTCACGCGCAAGGGGGGCAAGTGATGATGAGCGACGCCGGGCCGCCCCAAGGCGCGAAGGCCCCCTCGGGGGGCAGCGAGGACACGCGAGTGCCGAGCGTGGGGGCACAGTCCTTCCAGCAACTCTTGCTCAAGAAGGCGGGTTGGCGGCCCTGGGAATACGCGCTCTGGGCGCTGGCCTTCGTGCTGCCGCTGGCCATGCCCTCGCATGCGCTGATGATCAACGAGATCGCCATCGTCGCGCTGTTCGCCATGTCGCTCGACCTGATCCTCGGCTACACCGGCATCGTTTCGCTGGGCCACGCGGCCTTCTTCGGCTTCGGTGCCTACACGGCGGCGCTGTTCGCCAAGCACGTGATGCCCGATCCGACGATCGGCCTGCTGGTGGCCATCGCGCTGTCGGCGGTGCTCGGCGCCATCGCCAGCGTCACCATCCTGCGCGGCAGCGACCTGACCCGGCTGATGGTCACGCTGGGCACCGCGCTGCTGCTGCTCGAACTGGCCAACAAGCTCGACGGGCTGACCGGCGGCGCCGACGGCCTGCAGGGCGTGGTGTTGGGGCCGGTGCTGGGCTTCTTCGACTTCGACCTCCTCGGCCGCACGGCGGCCTGGTACTCGCTCTCGGTGATGCTGCTGCTGTTCCTGCTGATGCGCCGGCTGGTGCATTCGCCCTTCGGCGCCACGCTCAAGGCGATCCGCGACAACCGGCTGCGCGCCATGGCGATCGGCATTCCCGTGGTGTCGCGGCTGGCCGTGATCTACACCGTGGCGGCGGCCGTTGCGGGCGCTGCGGGCGCCCTGCTGGCGCAGACCACCGGCTTTGCCTCGCTCGACGTGCTGGCCTTCGACCGCTCGGCCGACGTGGTGCTGATGCTGGTGATCGGCGGCGTCGGCTGGCTCTACGGCGGCATCGCCGGCGCGATCGTCTTCAAGCTGCTGCAGGACACGCTGTCGACCGTCACGCCGCAGTACTGGATGTTCTGGATCGGCCTGATCCTGGTGCTGCTGGTGCTGGTCGGGCGCGACCGGCTGCTCAAGCCCTGGACCTGGTTCGGCGCCCGCAAGGCGGCACGGCCATGAGCGCGATGAACGATACGGTGCTCTCCGCCACCGGCCTGGTGATGCGCTTCGGCGGCATCACGGCCACCAACAATGTCTCGCTCAATTTGAGGCGCGGTGCCCGGCATGCATTGATCGGCCCCAACGGCGCCGGCAAGACCACGTTGATCAACCTGCTGACCGGCGTGCTCACGCCCACCGAAGGCCGCATCGTGCTCGAGGGCGAGGACATCACGCGGCTGGCGCCGCATCGCCGGGTCGCGCGCGGCATGGTCCGCACCTTCCAGATCAATCAGCTCTTCGACTCGATGACGCCGCTCGAGACGCTGGTGCTGGTGGTCTCCCAGCACGCGGGTGTCGGTGCGCAGTGGTGGCGGCCGCTCGGGTCGTCGAAGGCAGTGGCCGAACGGGCCGGACAGCTGCTCGAGCAGTTCCGCCTGGCCGACGTCGCGCAGCAGCAGACGCGGCATCTCGCCTACGGCAAGCGCCGCCTGCTCGAGATCGCGATCGCGCTGGCCTGCGAGCCCCGCGTACTGCTGCTCGACGAGCCCGTGGCCGGCGTGCCGGCCGGCGAACGCGAGGAGCTGCTCGAGACCGTGGCGGCGTTGCCGGCCGACGTCTCGGTGCTCCTGATCGAGCACGACATGGACCTGGTGTTCAGTTTCGCCGACCGCATGACGGTGCTGGTCAACGGCACGCTCTTGACCGAAGGCGACCCCGACACGATCGCCAACGATCCGAAGGTCAAGGAGGTCTATCTGGGCCATGGAGGTGATGTGGACCCCCAAGCTCACATTCGTTCGCTACCCCCCGAGGGGGCGCAGGCCTCCCTTGGGGCGCCCCGGCGGGAGGCCTGACATGTCTGAGTTGCTGCGCATCGAGAACCTCAGCGCCGGCTACGGCGAGGCCGTGGTGCTGCACGACGTCGCGCTGGCGCTCGGCGAGGGCCAGACGCTGGCGCTGCTGGGGCGCAACGGCACCGGCAAGACCACGCTGATCAATACGCTGGCCGGCGCCACGCGCCAGCATGGTGGCCGCATCACGCTGGGCGGCGCCGCGCTGCACAAGCTCTCGCCGCACCTGCGCGCGGCGGCCGGCATCGGCTGGGTGCCGCAGGAGCGAAACATCTTCAAGTCGCTGACGGTGCACGAGAACCTCACGGCGGTCGAGCGGCCGGGCAAGTGGAACCCGCAGCGCGTCTACGAGATGTTCCCACGGCTCGCGGAGCGCAAGGGCAACCTGGGTACGCAGCTGTCGGGCGGCGAGCAGCAGATGCTCGCGGTCGGCCGTGCACTGGTGCTGAACCCGACGCTGCTGCTGCTCGACGAACCGCTCGAAGGGCTGGCGCCGATCATCGTCGAGGAACTGCTGCGCGCGATCCGCCGCATCACCCGCGACGAGGGCCTGGCCGCTATCATCGTCGAGCAGCATCCCCAGGCGATCCTGGCGATCTCCGACGAGGCGGTGGTGCTGGACCACGGCACCGTGGTGCATGCCGACCATGCGGCCACGCTGCAGGCGCAGCCCGAGGTGCTGGAGCGGTTATTGGGCGTCGGGAGGTAATGCCATGGCATCGATTCGACAGGAAATCCAGGTCGCGGCGGGCGCCGAGAAGATCTGGGACGCGGTTCGCGACGTCGGCGAGATCCACCGCCGGCTGGTGCCGGGCTTCGTGACCGACTGCCGGCTCGAAGGCGACACGCGGGTCGTCACCTTCGGCAACGGCATGGTGGTGCGCGAGCTGATCGTCGACTGCGACGACGCGGCGCGGCGCCTGGTCTGGTCCGCCAGCGGCGGCCGCCTCACGCACCACAACGCATCGCTGCAGGTGATCGCCGAAGACCCGACGCACAGCCGCCTGGTCTGGATCGCCGACCTGATGCCGCACGAGATGGCGGCGCCCATTGCCGGCATGATCGCGGCCGGCATGCAGGCAATGAAGAAGACCCTGGAAGCTTGAGTCCAGCCTCCGCCACGCGCTCTTCACGGGAGCCGCGGCGGAACCGGCTTCGCCGGGCCGCAGCGCGGCGCCCCCTGCAAGGGGGTGGGCGGCCACACGAAGTGAGGCCAACCTTGGGGGTGTGCTCAATACCCCACGGTGAAGCGCTGGCGGGAGTGCTTCGGCGATTCGATCTCGTCGACCAACGCGATCGCGTAGTCCTCCATCGAGATCCAGCTCTTGCCGGAGGCGTCGCTCAGCAGGCTGTCGCCGCCGATGCGGAACTGTCCCGTGCGCTGGCCCGGCTCGAAGATCGCCGAGGGCGACAGGAAGGTCCAGTCGAGGTCCTTTTCCGAGCGCAGCGCGGCCAGCATCACGCCGCCGGCCGCTGCCTCGGCCTTGTAGGCGTCGGGGAAGCCCGGCGCATCGATCAGCGCCGCGCCGGGCGCGACCTCGAGGCTGCCGGCGCCGCCGACCACCAGCAAGCGGGGCACGCCAGCTTGCCCGGCCGCGGCGATCAGGGTTGCGGCATCGGTGCCGCCGGCGAATCGGGTCGAACTGACGATGGCGTCGTGTCCGCGCAGCAGCGGGACCAGAGCGTCGACCGAGTTCGCGTCGGCCGCCTTGACGGTCAGGCCGGGCCGGGCTTCGACACCGTCGACCTTGCGCGCGATGCCGGTCACGCTGTGGCCGCGCGCCAGCAGTTCGTTGGCGATGCGTGAACCGGCGCGGCCGGTGATACCGAGAAGGGCGATCTTGCTCATGGGAGTTCCTTGGGTGACGTGGGTGAGAGGGGTTGCAAAAGGAGGGCCTCGAGGTGTGCGACCCAGGCTTCGGGTCGACCGAGCCAGCGGCCGGCCTCCAGCGGCGTCAGCCGGCCGTCGGCGGTGGCCAGCGCCAGGGTCGGGAAGCCTTGTCCGCCGATCCGGGCCAGCCAGCGGCGGCTGTCGACGATGTGGCGCTGGGTCGGCTCGCCGGCCGTGAAGTCGAAGGCGTCGGAGAAGGCCGCGGCGTCGAGGCCCAGGTCCGCAGCCAGCGCGCGCAGCACACCGGGGTCGGCGATGCGCCGCCCTTCGACGTAGTGCGCTTGCTGGACGCGGTGGATCATGTCCAGCCCGCGGCCGGTTTCGGCTTCGGCCACCAGCACCGCCGTCAGCGGCGGCGCGGAGTCCAGCATCGCGCYGGTGTCGTTCAGGAGCCCGTCGAAATAGGCGCTGCCGAAGGGCTGCCCGCTGAGTTCGGCGATGCGGCGGTCGTGCGGCATCACGTAGTCGCGCCATTGGGGCGTGATCGCGCGGCGGTTGCTGCCGGTCAGCATGCCGCCGCCGTGGAATTCGATCGCCAGCGCCGGCACACCGCGCGCGGCCTCGATCAGCGGCGCCGCGGCATAGCACCAGCCGCACAGCGGATCGAAGACGTAGTGCAGCGTCGCGCGCGGGGGGAGGGGGTTCGGTTCCGACATGGCCTGGATCGTACGTTTCTTGATCCGATCGAAAAACCGCTTAGCATGCAATGGTTTGTTGCTTGGATCGATCGAATATGGACCGCATCACGGCCGCCGAAGTCTTCGTGCGGATTGCCGAGCGCGGCAGCATGAGCGCCGCCGCCGAGGCGCTCGACATGTCGCGGGCCATGGTCACTCGCTACCTAGCGCAGATGGAGCAGTGGGCCGGCGCGCGGCTGCTGCATCGCACGACGCGCCGGCTCAGCCTCACCGAGGCCGGCGAGGAAACGCTGGCGCGTTGCCGTCGCATGCTCGAGGTCGCTGCGGAAATGGCGACGGCCGCCAGTGCCTGCGCGGACGAACCGCGCGGCTTGCTGCGCGTGGCCTGTGCGCAGTCGCTGGCCCAGGATGTTCTTGCCGGGGCGGTGGCCGACTATCTGCGCCGCCACCGCCAAGCCGCGATCGACTTGCACATCGACGCCCGGCCGGTGAACCTGGTCGAGGAGCGCATCGACCTGGCGATCCGCATCACCAACGAGCTCGATCCGAACCTGATCGCCCGGCCGCTGGGCCATTGCGCCTCGGTGGTCTGCGCCTCGCCTGCGTACCTCGCCGCGCATGGCATGCCGCGCAGCGTGCAGGACCTGGCGCTGCACAACTGCCTGACCTATTCCTACTTCGGAAAGAGCCTGTGGCAGTTCGACCATGGCGAAGAGCGCATCGCGGTGCCGGTCAGCGGCAACCTGAGCGCCAATGAATCGCAGGTGCTGCTGGCGGCGGCCGTCGAAGGGGCCGGCATCGCGATGCAGCCGGTCTATTCCGCCAGCGGCCCGATCGCGCAGGGCCGGCTGGTGGCGCTGCTGCCCGGCTTTGTGCCGCAAGGCCTGGGCGTCTACGGCGTCTACGCTTCGCGCCGCCAGATGCCGGTGTCGCTGCGGGTGCTGCTGGATTTCCTGGCGGCCCGTTTCGCCGACCCGGCCCACTGGCCGCCGCCGGAACCTAGTTCTCCGGACCGACCGCGCGGTAGAGCGCGCGCACGAAGTCCGACTGCGTGATCATTCCGGTCAGCCGGCGCTGGCCGTCGATGATCGGGATGTGATGGTGTCCGCCTTCGGAGAACAGCGGCACCAGCTCCGCCAGCGGCCGGTCCTCGCTGGCCACGCGCACCTGTCGCGTCATGATCTGGCCCACCACTTCGGGCTTGCTCGACATCACGCTGCGGGTCGCGCGGATGAAGTCGCGCAGCCGTCCGCCGATGCCCTCGTGGTGCTGCAGGTCGATCTGTCTGAAGAAGTCGGCCTGCGTGACGATGCCGACCACCCGGCGCGTGCGGTCGGTCACCGGCAAAGCCTTGATGCGGCGTTCGTGCATCAGCGTCCAGGCTTCCTGCAGGGGCATGCCGAACTCGGCCACCACCAGGTCGCGCGACATGATGTCGGCGCAGCGCACGGTGCCGAGCCGCCGGCGCCAGGATTCCATCTCGGTCTGCCGGATCAGCGATTCGAGGTCGTCGCGGCTGATGTCCAGCACCTGGTTGTAGCGCGCCAGCACGGCGTCGATGTCGGCCGAACTGAAGCGCGCATCGGCCGCCGGCTGGCGCGGCGCCAGTTGCACGTGCGGATAGCGGCGGCCGGTCAGGCTGTTGTAGGCCACGCCGGCCAGCACCAGCAGCAGCGAGTCGGCCAGCACCGGCAGCAGCGCGAAGGGCAGTTCCGCCCGGTGCGTGAGCACGGCCAGCAGCGCCACGGCGCCGCCCGGCGGGTGCAGGCAGCGCAGCGTGAACATGAGTCCGATGGCCAGTGCGGTCGCCAGTGCGCCGGCCCAGACCGTGTCCGCGGGCAGCCAGCGGGCGCAGGCAACGCCGGCCAGTGCCGCCAGGGTATTGCCGCCGATCACCGGCCAGGGTTGCGCCAGCGGGCTGGCCGGCAGCGCGAACACCAGCACCGCGCTGGCGCCCAGCGGTGCGATCAGCCAGCCGCTGCCGCCGGCCAGCCATTCGCAAGCCAGCCCGGTGAACAGCAGTCCGAGCGCTGCGCCCGCGACCGCGCGCAGGCGTTCGCGCCCATCGACCGCCGCCCGGGCCGGCAACCATGCGCGCGCGAAACTCCGCAGGTTTTCGGTCCGCATCACTTCGTTTTTTCTCGGGGCCGGGGCGTGGGCGTGGCGCGCGGCGCATGAAGTCGTCGCTGCCCGAGGCCAGGAACACCGCGGAACCGGCTTTGCCGGGCCGCTGGTGTTGCCCCCTTGAGGGGCTGAGGGCCGCGGCTCCGAGCCTGCCTGCGCAGGCTCGGACGGCCCCGAAGAGCCGCCACCTCCGGAGGCGACTCGGAGGCGGCTACACGAAGTGAGCAAGCAACGGGGGTGGGCGTCATCAGGCAGCCTCGCCGGCGACCCGGCGGCCGATCTCGGGCCAGCGTCCGTGCAGCCAGACCCAGGCCACCAGCCCGACGCCCAGCATCAGCAGCGAGGTGGCGGCCAGCGCCAGCGTGGAGTGCATCACCAGCGGCGCGACCACGCCGGCCACGATGCCGTTGGCGGTCGAGCCGATCACGGCCTGCAGCGACGAGGCCATGCCGCGGCGCTCGGGGTGCAGGTCGAGCACCAGCAGGGTGACGACCGGCACCATCAGCGCCCAGCCGAAGGCGAACACGGCCAGCGGCCACAGTGCCCACGCGGCGTGCGGCGTGAACAGCGCGTTGGCGGCGACATTGAGGACCGAGGTGGCCAGCATGATCACGAAGCCGTCGCGGATCTGGCGCTTGGGCGCCACCTTGCCGGCCATCCGGCCGCTGGTCCAGGCGCCGGCCATGATGCCGCCGATCGTCAGGATGAAGAACCAGAAGAACTGCGTCGGTGCCAGCGCCAGGTGCTCGCCGAGGAAGGCGGGCGCGGCCAGCACGTACAGGAACATGCCATTGAAGGGCACGCCGCTGGCCAGTGCCAGCAGCAGGAAGCGCGGGTCGGAGCACAGGTCCCAGTAGCCGCGCATCAGGTGCCGCACCTCGAAGGGCTGCCGATGGTCCTTGTGCAGCGTTTCGGGCAGCAGCTTGAAGTTGGCGACCCACAGCACGACGCCGACGCCGACCAGGAACCAGAAGATGCTGTGCCAGCCGAGGTGGACGAACAGGAAGCCGCCGACGATCGGCGCGATCGCCGGTGCGATGCCGAAATAGATCGTCACCTGCGACATCACCTTTTGCGCCTCGGCCGGCGGGAACATGTCGCGGATCACCGCCCGCGAGACCACGATGCCGGCACCGGTCGACAGGCCCTGCAGGGCGCGGAACAGCACCAGCTGGCCGATGGTCTGCGACAGCGCGCAGCCCAGCGAGGCGAGCGTGAAGACGGCCAGCCCCCACAGCACCACCGGCCGGCGGCCGAAGCTGTCCGACAGCGCGCCGTGGAACAGGTTCATGAAGGCGAAGCCGAACAGGTAGGCCGACAGCGTCTGCTGCATCTCGCCCGGCGTGGCGCCGATCGAGCGCGCAATGCCCGAGAAGGCCGGGATGTAGGTGTCGATCGAGAACGGGCCCAGCATGCCGAGCACCGCCAGCAGCACGGCCAGCGCCCAGCGCGGCGCGCGCCAGAGTTTGTCGGCTTCGGGGTTCATGGGGGGTCTCCGGTCGATTCTTCGTGTTCTTGAAAAAAGAAGGGCGCCCGAAGGCGCCTTCTTTGTCCTGCTTGGAGCGAGCCTACAGCGTATCGATGAAGCTGCGCAGCTTGTCGGAGCGGCTCGGGTGCTTGAGCTTGCGCAGCGCCTTGGCCTCGATCTGGCGGATGCGCTCGCGCGTGACGTCGAACTGCTTGCCGACTTCTTCCAGCGTGTGGTCGGTCGACATCTCGATGCCGAAGCGCATGCGCAGCACCTTGGCTTCGCGCGGCGTCAGGCTGTCGAGGATGTCCTTGACCACGTCGCGCAGGCCSGCCTGCATCGCGGCCTCGAKCGGYGCSGTGTTGSTGCTGTCCTCGATGAARTCGCCCAGGTGCGAATCGTCRTCGTCGCCGATSGGKGTTTCCATCGAGATCGGCTCYTTGGCGATCTTCATGATCTTGCGGATCTTGTCTTCMGGRATCTCCATCTTSGCGGCCAGGATGCTGGCGTCGGGCTCGAAGCCGAACTCCTGCAGATGCTGCCGGCTGATGCGGTTCATCTTGTTGATGGTCTCGATCATGTGCACCGGGATGCGGATGGTGCGCGCCTGGTCGGCGATCGAACGCGTGATCGCCTGGCGGATCCACCACGTCGCATAGGTCGAGAACTTGTAGCCGCGGCGGTATTCGAACTTGTCGACCGCCTTCATCAGGCCGATGTTGCCTTCCTGGATCAGGTCCAGGAACTGCAGGCCGCGATTGGTGTACTTCTTGGCGATCGAGATCACGAGGCGCAGGTTGGCCTCGATCATTTCCTTCTTGGCATCGCGCGAAGACGATTCGCCTTCGTTCATGCGCTTGTTGATGTCCTTGAGCTGCGTCAGCGGCACCACCACGCGCGACTGGATGTCGGTCAGGCGCTGCTGCAGTTCCTGCACCGGCGGAATGTTGCGCGCCAGCACGGCGCTCCAGGGCTTGCCGGCGGCGGCCTGCTTCTCGACCCACTTGAGGTTCAGCAGGTTCGAGGCCACGCGGTTGCCGTTCTTGTCGTAGCCGCTGAAGTCGCGGATGAAGTCTTCCTGCGGGAAGCCGCACTTGTCGACGATGATGCGGCGCAGCTCGCGCTCCTTCTTGCGCACGTCGTCGACCTGGGTGCGCACCAGGTCGCACAGCTTCTCGATCGTGCGCGCGGTGAAGCGGATCGTCATCAGCTCTTCGGACAGGGCGTGCTGCGCCTTCTCGTAGGCCGGCGTGCCGTAGCCTTCCTTGTCGTAGATCTTGTGGACCTTCTCGAACAGAGCGGCGATGCGGTCGAAACGCTCGAGCGCGTCGCGCTTGAGTTCTTCCAGCTTCTTGGTCAGTGCCTTGGAGCCGCCCTTGCCGTCGTCGTCGTCTTCCTCGTCGAACTCGTCGAAGTCTTCCTCGGCCACGTAGTCGTCGGCCTCGTTGGGGTTCGAGAAACCGTCGACGATGGTCGAAATGACGACCTTGCCGTCACGGATTTCCTGGCCCAGGCGCAGGATCTCGGCGATGGTCGCGGGCGAGGCCGAAATGGCCTCCATCATCGCCATCAGGCCGCCTTCGATGCGCTTGGCGATCTCGATTTCGCCTTCGCGCGTGAGCAGCTCGACCGTGCCCATCTCGCGCATGTACATGCGCACCGGGTCGGTCGTGCGGCCGAACTCGCTGTCGACGGTCGACAGCGCGGCTTCGGCTTCTTCCTCGGCTTCCTCGACCGTGGTGGCGGTCGGGGCGGTGTTGTTCAGCAGCAGGGTCTCGGCGTCAGGCGTCTGCTCGTAGACGGCCACGCCCATGTCGTTGAGCATCGTGACCACGACTTCCATGGTCTCGGCGTCGACCAGCTTGTCGGGCAGGTGGTCGGAGATTTCCCCGTGCGTCAGGTAGCCGCGGGTCTTGCCCAGCGTGATCAGGGTCTTCAGGCGCGAGCGGCGCTTGGCCAGGTCTTCTTCGGACAGCACGGTCTCGTCGAGGCCGAACTCCTTCATCAAGGCGCGTTCCTTCGCCTTGCTGATCTTCATGCGCAGCGGCTTGACCTTTTCCTCGGTCGTCGTGGCCGCCGGTTCTTCACCGACCAGCTCGTCTTCGATGTCGGACAGGTCGATGTCGCTGCCCGCCGACTCGTTGCCGGCCTTCGGCTTGCGGCCGCGCTTGGCGCCGGTGGTGGTGGTGCCGGCAGCCTTGGGCGGGCGACCCACTTTCTTGGCGGCGGGCTTGGCGGTGGTGGGTTCGGCGGAGAGAGTCGTTTTGGTGGGCACGGTTTTCACTTTCGTAGCTGCTGACGCCTTGGAGGCGACGGCACCCGTCTTGGTTGCCTGCAGCGCGGCGGTCTTCGACGGTTTTTCTGCAGCGGGCTTCTTGGCAGCGGACACGGCAGGCTTCTTTGAACTGGGCATACGACCTCGTACAACAAGATGGACCAAGCGGAATCACACGCGCCTCGAACCCGGCGCAGGCAGGAGCACAAACACTGCGGCTGAGGGAACGCGAGCCCCCTGGCAGCCGTCAAAAGGCAAGATGTCGGGCGAACATTTGGTGTGCAGTCCTTGCGGTGTATTGACCCGTTTCCCGTCGGGAAGTGCATTGCGCTTGGGGTCGGCCCGGAGGTGCTGCTGTCGCTCTTGCCTTGTTACCAGACGCTGGCTGGCGTCTAGCTAAGCCTTACATTATAGCGCGGCGCTCGTTTTTCAAGCACTGTTTGTGCTCGGCCTGAGGCGATTTCGCAACTCCAGCCGGCGCGCCTCGAGCGCCTTGTAGCGCTCCAGCGCCCGCGGATCGCTGCCCACCGTCGCGATCGCCTCGCTCTGCTGGGCCTTGAGCAGGTCGTCCAGCATGTAATCGAGCACGTTGCGCAGCTCCCGGGCCGCGTCGGCCGCCTGTTCGCCTTCGGCGTCGCCGATCGGGCCGCCGTCCGGGCCGGTCATGACCCGCACCGCCAGCGACTCGAAGGCCAGGCCGCGCAGGCCCTCGCGCAGCGCCGCCCAGGGCTGGACCCCATGCTCGTGCGACTGGCTGTCGAGCCAGGCGAACAACTGCCCGTGCTCGCCGGGCAGGTCGCACAGCAGGGCATGAAGCTCATGCGACAGCGCTTCCCACTCGGCCGGGTTCGACAACACCAGCCGCGCCGCGACGTCGGCCCGGCTGGTCGGCAGGCGGCGGCCGCCCGGGGGCGGGCGAGGTGGCGCCGGCTGGCGAAAGGACTTGAAGCGCTTCTTCTCCGGACCGTGGCGCGCCTGTTCGTCGAACCATTGGTCGCGGCTGGCCCAGTCTGCTTCGGACATCTCGGAAGAGGCCGGTGCCGACCGGGCCGGCGCCGGGGCCGGCGGGCGCGGTGCCGCCGGCGCCCAGAGCTCGCCCAGTTCCTGGGTGCCGAGCTGCACCAGCGCGGCGATCTCGGCCAGCAGTTGGCGTTTGAGCGCGCCTTCGGGCAGCGCGCTCCACAGCGGCCGGGCGTTGCTGGCCATGTGGGCGCGGCCCTCGGCCGTCGACAGTTCGCAGCCTTCGCGCGCGGCCTCGATCAGGAAGCGGCTCAGCGGCGTGGCCTCGGCGACGAAGCGCGCGAAGGCGTCGGCGCCGAATTCGCGGATGAAGCTGTCGGGATCGTGCTCGGCGGGCAGGAACAGGAACTTGATGCTGCGCACGTCGGTGGCGTAGGCCAGCGCGCCGTCGAGCGCCTTGCGCGCGGCCCGCCGGCCGGCGGCGTCGCCGTCGAAGCTGAAGACCACCGATTCGGTGAAGCGGAACAGCTTCTGCACGTGCTCGGGCGTGCAGGCGGTGCCGAGCGTCGCCACCGCGTTCGGGAAGCCCAGCTGCGCCAGCGCCACCACGTCCATGTAGCCCTCGGTGACCAGCGCGTAGCCGCGGTCGCGGAAGGCGGCGCGGGCTTCGTAGAGGCCGTACAGCTCGCGCCCCTTGCTGAAGACCGGTGTTTCGGGCGAGTTCAGGTATTTGGGCTTTTCGTCGCCGAGCACCCGGCCGCCGAAGCCGATGCACTCGCCCTTGACGTTGCGGATCGGAAACATCACGCGGTCCCGGAAGCGGTCGTAGCGCTTGCCGTCGCCGTCGTCATTGGCCTCGCCGACGATCACCAGGCCGCTTTCGGCCAGCAGCGGATCGTCGTAGTCCGGAAACACGCTGGCCAGCGAGCGCCAGCCGGCCGGCGCGTAGCCGATGCCGAACTGCTTCGCGACCTCGCCCGAGACGCCCCGCCCCTTGAGGTACTCGATGGCGCCGGGCGACTGCCGCAGCTGCTTGCGGTAGGCCTCTCCGGCCTTCTCGAGCACTTCGGTCAGCGTGGCCTGCTTCTGTCGCTGGCCGGCGGCGCGGGCGCGCTCCTCGGGCGAGGCGTCGTCTTCGGGCACTTGCAGGCCGTACTGGCCGGCCAGGTCGTGCACCGCCTCGACGAAGCCCATGCCGGCGTGCTCCATGAGGAAGCCGATCGCATTGCCGTGCACGCCGCAGCCGAAGCAGTGATAGAACTGCTTGGTCGGGCTGACCGAGAAAGAGGGTGATTTTTCGCCGTGGAAGGGGCACAGGCCCATGAAGTTCGCGCCGGCCTTCTTGAGCTGGACGTAGCGTCCGACGATTTCCACCACGTCCGCGCGTGCGATCAGTTCCTGGATGAAAGAGGCGGGGATGGTCATGTAGGCTCGGAACTCCAAATGATACGCAAGCCGCCAGGCCCGCATCGGCCGCCCGACCCACCGATGGCCCGAAAGCACCGAATGATCCGCCATTCCGTCACCCACCCGATCGGCCCCGTGCTGCGCCACCCGCTGCGTTTCGCCTGGCAGGCGCTCAAGAGCTTCAAGGCCAACCACGGTCTGCTGCTGGCCGGCGCGGTCGCCTATTACGCGCTGCTGTCGATCGTGCCGCTGCTGATCGTCAGCGTCATCGCACTGTCGCATTTCATCGAGCAGGAGGCGCTGCTCGGCGCGGTCGGGCGCTACCTGGCCTGGCTGCTGCCGGGCCAGTCGCAGGCGATCGTCGCCGAGCTGTCGAACTTCCTGACCCATTCCGACGTGCTCGGGCCGGTGCTGCTGGTGACGATGATCTTTTTCAGCTCGCTGGCCTTCACGGTGCTCGAGAGCGCCATGGCGGTGATCTTCCACCACCGCAAGGCCGACCACTCGCGCCATTTCCTGATCTCGGTCGTGATGCCCTATATCTACATCCTGTGCCTGTGCATCGGGCTGTTGCTGGTCACACTGGTGTCGGGCGCGCTGCAGGTGATCGGGGAGGAGAGCGTCGAACTGCTGGGCTACCGCTGGTCGCTGTCGGGCGTCTCGGGYGTGCTGCTGTACCTGCTGGGGCTGGGGGGCGAGATCTTCATGCTGACCTCGCTCTACCTCGTGATGCCGGTCGGCCGGCTGCGGCTGCGCCACGCGCTGATCGGCGGCGTGACGGCGGCCCTGCTGTGGGAGGTCACGCGGCGGGTGCTGGTGTTCTATTTCGCGACGCTGTCGCAGGTGAACGTGGTCTACGGCTCGCTCACCACCGCGATCGTGGTGCTGCTGAGCCTGGAGATCGCCGCCACGCTGGTGCTGTTCGGCGCTCAGGTGATCGCGCAGTTCGAGCGCCTGGAGCGCACCGGCAGCCTCAAGCCCGATGAAGCCGCCGACGGCGCCCTCGGCGGCGTCGAGCCGGTCAGCGGGGCGCCAGGCGGATCGCGCCGTCGAGGCGGATCACCTCGCCGTTGAGCATGTCGTTCTCGATGATGTGCTTGGCCAGCTTGGCGTAGTCCTCGGGCGTTCCCAGGCGCGAGGGGAAGGGCACGCTCGCGGCCAGCGCGTCCTGCACCTCCTGCGGCATGCCGAACAGCATCGGCGTGCCGAAGATGCCGGGGGCGATGGTCATGTTGCGGATGCCGCTGCGCGCCAGGTCGCGGGCGATCGGCAAGGTCATGCCGACCACGCCGCCCTTCGAGGCGCTGTAGGCGGCCTGGCCGATCTGGCCGTCGTAGGCCGCCACCGAGGCGGTCGAGATCAGCACGCCGCGCTCGCCGGTGGCTTCGGGCTCGTTCTTCGCCATCGCGTCGGCCGCCAGGCGGATCATGTTGAAGCTGCCGATCAGGTTGACCGTGACGGTCTTGCTGAACACCGCCAGCGCGTGCGGGCCGTTCTTGCCCACGGTCTTCTCGGCCGGGGCGATGCCGGCGCAGTTGACCAGCCCGACCAGCTTGCCGAGCTTGAGCGCCGCCGCCACCGCGGCCTGGCCGTCGGCCTCCTGGCTGACGTCGCACTTGACGAAGACACCGCCGATGTCCTTCGCCACGGCCTCGCCCTTGTCCGCCTGCATGTCGGCGACGACCACCTTGCCGCCGTGGGCCGCCAGCATGCGCGCCGTGCCTTCGCCGAGGCCCGAAGCGCCGCCGGTCACGATAAAAACCTTGCCGTTGATTTCCATGCCAATCTCCAAATGGTGTGGCGGCCATTATCGAAGACCCGACTCGGGCGCAAAAAAAAGGCCTCGTCCGAAGACGAGGCCCTGAATTGGATCCCGAAGGACCCAAGGAGACAATGCTAGCTCAGCGCTTGCGGGTCGCGGTTTGAGCGGTGCTCTTCGCTGCGTTCACGGCGGTGGTCGACACGGCCTGGAAGTTGGCTTCGGCGACGTCGGAAGCTTGCTTGACAGCCTTTTGCACCGATTCGAAAGCGTTGTTGGCGGCAGCCACGGCGCTCTTCATCACGGCGACGGCGGTTTCCGAACCGGCCGGGGCGTTCTTGGCGGCGCTGTCGACCAGGCCGACGAAGGCTTGCTGGGCTTCAGCGGCCTTGGATTCGAAAGCCTTGGTGAACTCGGCGCTGGTGCCTTGGGCGATGTCGTACAGGTGACGGCTATAGGCGGCGGTCTTCTCGGCCAGGGGCTGGAACAGGCTGGCTTGCAGCGACATCAGTTCTTGCGCATCCTTGACGCTCAGCAGGGCCTGGCTGGTGCCGGCGGCTTCGGTCAGGGCGGCCTTCGAAGCGGTCACATTGAGTTCGACGAGTTTTTCGACGCCTTCGAATGCCTTGGTGGTCAGGCCGAACAGCGTTTCGAGGGTGGCTTTTTGCGAAGAGATGATTTGGTCGGCGGTGAGGGCCATGTGGGTGCTCCAGTTGAATTGAAAAGGTAGATTCACGCTTGAGCTGCCCCTTTACTTTTGTTGCGGTGCAGCATGGGCTCAAGTATAGGCAGCCACGCGTTTGGGACAAGGGGTTTTTGTTGCGTCGCAGCAATTTAGAACGCGCTTTCTAAAACCTGTCCATGAGAATGTTCCGCATGCGTGCATTCAATTCCGGCCAGTTCGTATTGCCGCTTCCAAGCGGCCACCGCTTCCCGATGGGGCGCTACGCGATGCTGCGCGAACGGCTCGAGGCGCAATTGCCCGAAGTGCGAATGATGGAGGCGCCGCGCGCCAGCGACGGCGAGCTGGCGCTGGCGCACACGCCGCAATGGATCGCCGCGATCAGCGAAGGCAGCGTGGCTCCCGCCGCCATGCGCGAGATCGGCTTTCCGTGGAGCGAGGCCATGGTCGAGCGCTCGCGCCGTTCGGCCGGCGCGACCATTGCGGCCTGCCGAAACGCATTGGCGGAGGGCGTCTCGGCCAACATGGCCGGTGGCACCCACCACGCGAGTGCGGGCAAGGGCGGCGGCTTCTGCGTCTTCAACGATGCGGCGGTGGCGGCGCGCCTGATGCAGGCCGAGCAGGGGCGGCGGGCCCGGCCGCCGCTCAAGGTCGCGGTGATCGATCTCGATGTCCACCAGGGCAACGGCACGGCCAGCATCTTCCGGGACGACCCCAGCGTCTTCACGCTGTCGCTGCATGGGCAGAAGAACTTTCCGTTCCGCAAGGAGGCGAGCGACCTCGACGTCGAACTGCCCGATGGTTGCGGCGACGCCGACTACCTGAGCGCGCTGGAGCAGGCGCTCGACGAACTGGAGCGGCGCTTCACCCCAGGCTTGATCATCTATCTGGCGGGGGCCGATCCCTTCGAGCGCGACCGGCTGGGGCGCCTGAAGCTGAGCTTCGACGGCCTCGAGGCGCGCGACCGGCGGGTCTTCGACTACGCCTGGCAGCGCCGGCTGCCGCTGGCCTTCGCGATGGCCGGCGGCTATGCCAGCGATATTTCCGAGACGGTGCAGGTTCAACTGGGCACGTTCAGGGTGGCCTTGGCGTACTGGCGGCGCTGGCAAAATGCCCCGCCATGAGCGCTCGACCGACCCCCCATTCCCGTGGCAGCTACCGCGCGTTCCGCAGCATCCCGACGCGCTGGGCCGACAACGACATGTACGGCCATGTCAACAACGTCGTCTACTACGCCTGGTTCGACACGGCGGTGAACGCGCTGCTGATCGAGCGCGGCGCGCTGGACATCCACCAGGGCGCGACGATCGGCTTCGTGGTCGAGACCCAGTGCAACTATTTCGCCCCGCTGGCCTTCCCGCAAACGGTGGAGGCGGGCATCCGGGTGGCGCAGGCCGGCAGCTCCAGCGTGCGCTACGACATCGCGTTGTTCGCCGAAGGGGCCGAAACGGCGGCGGCGCAAGGGCACTTCGTCCATGTGTACGTCGATCGGGCGACCCGGCGCCCGGTCAAGTTGCCGGCGGCCCTGCAGGCAGTCATCGACGACCTCCTATGAGAACACCCCCTGTCAGTTCGGGGGCCCTCGCGGAACCGGCTTCGCCGGGCCGCTGAGGGCGCCCTCGATCTCAGCCTTGCCCTTCAGACCCGCTCCATCCAGATCGCGGCGGGCGTGCGGCCATCGCGGCGCTCCCAGTCGGCGACCTGTCTTTCGGCTTCTTCGCGGCTGATGCCGTGGCGCTGCTGGATGCGGACCAGCAGCTGGTCGCGCTGGCCGGCGATGACGTCGAAATCGTCGTCGGTCAGCTTGCCCCATTGCGCCTTGATCTTGCCCTTGAACTGCTGCCAGTTGCCTTCGACGGTGTCCGTGTTCATGGCGTATCTCCTTCAGGTTCAGATGGTTGCTCGCCGGTCGGAACACTCGCCCACCGGCGTGAAGCCACTGTCGCGGCGGACTGTCGGCGGCACGGTAGGACGCCCGGGGAAGGGCTCGTAGGCACTTGCCGACGCGGCCCGTGATAATCGAACGCACACCCGAAATCCGGAGACCAGCGCGCCGCACCATGATCATTCACAGCCTGCTCGATACCGACCTCTACAAGTTCACGATGATGCAGGTGGTTCTGCACCACTTTCCGGGCGCGCGCGTGGAGTACCGCTTCAAGTGCCGCAACCCCGGAATCGACCTGGCGCGCTTCGCGGTGCAGATCCGCGAGGAGGTGCGGCATCTCTGTTCTCTGCAGTTCCGCGAACCCGAGCTGAGCTACCTGCGATCGATGCGTTTCATCAAGAGCGACTTCGTCGACTTCCTCGGGCTGTTCCGGCTCAACGAGAAGTACATCGACATCGTTCCCCAGCCCTCGGGCGACCTCGAGATCAGCATCAAGGGGCCGTGGCTGCACACCATCCTGTTCGAGATCCCGGTGCTGGCGATCGTCAACGAGGTGTACTTCCGCAACACCCAGCCGCAGCCCGACCTGGCCGAGGGCCGGCGCCGCCTCGAGACCAAGATCGCCCAGCTGCAGGACGACCGGCTGGCCGACCTCAAGATCGCCGACTACGGCACGCGCCGGCGCTTCTCCAAGGACTGGCACGAGGAAGTCCTGCGCACGCTGTCCAGCCGCCTCGGCGCGGTCACCGCGCCGGCGCCGCTGCACGCGAGCGCGAAGCTGCCGCAGCTCGCCGGCACCAGCAATGTGCTGTACGCGATGAAGCTCGGCCTGATCCCGCTCGGAACCATGGCGCACGAGTACCTGCAGGCCTGCCAGGCCCTGGGCCCCCGGCTGCGCGATAGCCAGGTCTTCGGCTTCGAGTCGTGGGCCCGGGAATACCGCGGCGACCTCGGCATCGCGCTGTCCGACGTCTATGGCATGAGCGCCTTCCTGCGCGATTTCGACCTCTATTTCTGCAAGCTCTTCGACGGTGCGCGCCACGACAGCGGCGACCCGTTCCAGTGGGGCGAGCGCATGCTGGCCCACTACATCGCCAATCGCGTCGACCCGTTGACCAAGACCCTGATCTTCAGCGACGGCCTCACCGTGCCCAAGACCATCGAGCTCTACCAGCAGTTCCGCGGCCGTTGCCAGCTGGCTTTCGGCATCGGCACCAACCTCACCAACGACCTCGGCTACGAGCCGCTCCAGATCGTGATCAAGATGATTCGCTGCAACGATCAGCCGGTGGCCAAGCTCTCGGACACGCCGTCCAAGAACATGTGCGAGGACGAACGCTACCTGGCCTACCTGCGCCAGGTGTTCGAGATCGCGCAGCCCGCCGCGTGATGGGGGCGCGGTTTCCGAGCCGATGGCTGCGGCTGCTGACGGCCGGCGCCTTGACGATGGCCTTCCCGGCGCTGGCCGCCGCCGCCGAATTCGATGGCGGCAGCCTGTCGCCGCTGTGGGGCTTGCCCTTCGCCGGCATCCTGTTGTCGATCGCACTGCTGCCGCTGCTGGCGCCGTCGTTCTGGCACCACCACTACGGCAAGGTGTCGGCGGCCTGGTCGCTGGCCTTCCTGCTGCCCTTCGGGGCGATCTACGGCGCCCCGCAGGCCGGGGCGCAATTGGTGCATGCGCTGGTGGCCGAGTACATCCCGTTCATCATCCTGCTCGCGGCCCTGTTCGCGGTGGCCGGCGGCATCCACATCCGCGGCAACCTGCACGGCTCGGCGGGCCTCAACACCGCGATCCTCGCGATCGGCGCGGTGCTGGCGAGCCTGATGGGCACCACGGGCGCCTCGATGCTGCTGATCCGGCCGCTGATCCGCGCCAACGACAACCGCAAGCACAAGGTGCACGTGGTCGTGTTCTTCATCTTCATCGTGTCGAACGTCGGCGGCTCGCTGACGCCGCTGGGCGATCCGCCGCTGTTCCTCGGCTTCCTGAAGGGCGTCGACTTCTTCTGGACCGCGAAGAACATCTTCCCCGACACCCTGTTCGTGGTCGGTGCGTTGCTGGCGCTGTTCTATGCGCTCGACCGCTGGTACTTCAGGCACGAGGGCGTCGCGCCCTTCGACCCGACGCCCGACACCCGCGGCGTCGGTTTCGACGGCGTGGTCAATTTCTGGCTGCTGGGCGGCGTGCTGTTCCTGGTGCTGCTCAGCGGCATCTGGAAGTCCTCCATCGGTTTCGATGTCCATGGCACGCCGGTCGGCCTGCCGGGCATCGTGCGCGATGTCGGGCTGGTGGCGATCACGCTGCTGTCGCTCAAGCTCACCGCCGCCAAGGTGCACGCCGACAACCAGTTCGGCTGGGGCCCGATGATCGAAGTGGCCAAGCTGTTCGCGGGCATCTTCCYGACCATCGTGCCGGTGATCGCGATGCTCAAGGCCGGCCTCGGCGGCCCCTTCGGCGCCGTCGTCGCGGCCGTGACCCGGCCCGATGGCCAGCCCGATCCGGCGATGTACTTCTGGGCCACGGGCATCCTGAGCTCCTTTCTCGACAACGCGCCGACCTATCTGGTGTTCTTCAACACCGCCGGCGGCGACCCGCAGGCGCTGATGACCACCTACGCGACGACGCTGGMGGCGATCTCGGCCGGCGCCGTGTTCATGGGCGCCAACACCTACATCGGCAACGCGCCCAACCTGATGGTCAAGGCCATCGCGGAGAGCCGCGGCGTGCGCATGCCGAGCTTCTTCGGCTACATGCTGTGGTCGGGCGCAATCCTGATCCCCTTGTTCATCCTTTCCACCTTCATCTTCTTCCGTTGACCATGACCCAAGCCAAAGTCCTCGTCGCCCGTTCGATCTTCCCCGAGACCCTCGCGCGGCTCCAGGCGCACTTCGAAGTCGAGTCCAACCAGGCTGACGAGGACTGGAGCGCGGCCCAGCTGATTGAAAAGCTGCAGGGCAAGCAGGGCGTCTTCACCACCGGCAGCGAGCGCATCGATGCCGCGCTGCTGGCGGCCTGTCCCGAGCTGAAGATCTGCGCCAACATGGCGGTGGGGTACAACAACTTCGACCTCGACGCCATGACCGCGCGCGGCGTGCTCGCCACCAATGCGCCGGACGTGCTG
The DNA here is from genome assembly GCF_056405295.1 of Variovorax sp. P1_H2. NCBI lineage: Bacteria > Pseudomonadati > Pseudomonadota > Betaproteobacteria > Burkholderiales > Comamonadaceae > Variovorax > Variovorax sp. P1_H2. The sequence goes on from NZ_JBFUCJ010000022.1 coordinate 62,070, forward strand.
ACCGAGAGCACGGCCGACTTCGGCTTCGCGCTCTTGATGGCGACCGCCCGGCGGATCGCCGAGAGCGAGCATTTCCTGCGCGCCGGCAAGTGGAAGAAATGGAGCTACGACATGTTCTCGGGCTCCGACATCCATGGGTCGACGCTCGGCATCATCGGCATGGGACGCATCGGGCAGGGCATCGCGAAGCGCGGTGCGCTCGGTTTCGGCATGAACGTGATCTATCACAACCGCTCGCGGCTCGATGCCGCGCTCGAGGCCGAGTGCAAGGCGCGCTACGTGAGCAAGGAAGAGCTCCTCAAGACCTCTGACCACGTGGTCCTGGTGGTGCCCTACACGGCGGCTTCGCACCACACCATCGGCGCCGCCGAGCTGGCGCTGATGAAGCCGACCGCGACCCTGGTCAACATCGCGCGCGGCGGCATCGTCGACGATGCGGCACTCGCGGCCGCCCTGCGCGAGCGCCGCATCGCCGCCGCCGGCCTGGATGTCTTCGAGGGCGAGCCCAAGGTGCATCCGGACCTGCTCACCGTGCCCAACGTCGTGCTGACGCCGCACATCGCCAGCGCCACCGTGCCGACGCGGCGCGCCATGGCCGACCTGGCGGTCGACAACCTGATCGGCTTCCTGGTCGACGGCAAGCCGGTCACGCCGCTGAATCCAGCGGTGCTGGCAGCGCGCTGAGCGTCGTGGTCGAACTCTGGATCCTGCTGGCCCTCGCGGCCCTGAACATCGCGCTCGTGCTGTGGCTGCTGCTGCGCCCGCCGCCGGCGCCCGACCAAGCGGCGCTGGTCGCCACGCTGGCTGCCGGCAACGAGCGCATCGAGCGCGAACTGCGCCGCGAGATCAGTGAAAGCTCGCGCGGCGCCCGACAGGAAAGCACGCAGGCGTTCGCCACCTTCCAGCAGTCGCTGCTGCACCAGGGGGCGGAATCCACGCGGACCCAGAACGCGCAGATCGACGCCTTCGCGCAGCAGCTCGCGCTGCTCCAGAAGACGCTGGCCGACACCTTGAACACGCAGCTGCAGGGCCTGAGCGAATCGAATGCGCGCCGGCTCGCCGAAGTGCGCGCAACGATGGAAACCCAGCTCGCGCAGCTGCAGCAGAGCAACACGGCCAAGCTCGACGAGATGCGAAGGACGGTCGACGAGAAGTTGCAGAGCACGCTCGAGGCCCGGCTCGGCGAGAGCTTCAAGCAGGTGGCCGACCGGCTCGAGCAGGTGCACAAGGGGCTGGGCGAGATGCAGTCGCTGGCCGTGGGTGTCGGCAGCCTGCAGCGCGTGCTGACCAACGTGAAGACTCGCGGCGTGTTCGGCGAGGTGCAGCTCGAGGCGCTGCTCGAGCAGGTGCTGACCGCCGAGCAGTACGCCCGGCAGGTCGAGACCAAGCCGCGCAGCGGCCAGCGGGTCGATTTCGCGGTCCGCTTCCCGGGCCGCGGCGGCGACGGCGCGCCGGTCTGGCTGCCGATCGATGCCAAGTTCCCGCGTGACGACTACGAGCGCCTGCTCGACGCCCACGAGCGCGCCGATGCGCCCGCAGCCGAACTGGCCGCCAAGGCACTCGAGGCACGCATCCGCACCGAGGCCCGGTCGATCGCCGACAACTATCTGGCGGCGCCGCACACCACCGACTTCGCGATCCTGTTCCTGCCGGTCGAGAGCCTCTACGCCGAGGTGTTGCGCCGTCCCGGCCTGATGGATGCGATCCAGCGCCAGCACCGCGTGACGCTGGCCGGCCCGACCACGCTCCTGGCCATGCTCAACAGCCTGCACATGGGCTTTCGAACGCTGGCGCTGGAGCACCAGGCTTCCGAAGTCTGGAAGGTGCTGGGCGCGGTCAAGACCGAGTTCGAGCGCTACGGCGAATGGGTGGCGCGCATCAAGGAGCAGGTGGCCAAGGCCTCCGACACGCTCGACAAGGCCGACACCCGCGCCCGCCAGATGCGGCTGGCGCTGCGCAAGGTCGAAGCGCTGCCCGAGGCGCAGACCCAGGCGTTGCTGCCGCTGACCGACGACGAGGACGACGGCACCCCGTGAGCGCCGCCCGGCCGCCCGAAGGCGTTCGCACCGCAGTGCGGAGCACGCAGGTTCACCTATGAATGCTGGATTGTTGCGCCTGATCCTCGCGCAGGTCTGCCTGCACGCGGCGATGACGGGCACCCGGCTGGCGGCCCCGTTGCTGGCCTTGCGCGAGGGCTACAGCCCGGCGGCGGTCGGGATGCTGCTGGCGCTGTTCGCGCTGACGCAGGTGTTCCTGGCGCTGCCGGCCGGGCGTTTCGCCGATCGGCACGGCCTCCGGCGGCCGCTGGGCATCGCGGTGACTGCGGCGACCTGCGGGGCCGCGTTGGCCGGCGCCTGGCCGGTGTTCCCGGTGCTTTGCCTGGCGGCGCTGCTGACCGGCGGCGCCACCGGCATCGCCGTGATCGCGCTGCAGCGCCATGTCGGCCGCGCGGCCACCAACCCGACCCAGCTCAAGCAGGTGTTCAGCTGGTTGGCCATCGCGCCGGCGGCGGCCAATTTCGTCGGGCCTTTTGCCACCGGGCTGCTGATCGACCATGCCGGGCCGGTGCCCGGCGACCTGATCGGCTATCGCGTGGCTTTCGGACTGCTGGCGCTGCTGCCGATCGCCTGCTGGCTGCTGGCGCGCGGGACGGCCGAACTGCCCTTGTCGCGGCCTGCCGCCGGCGCGCCGAGGCCGCGCGCCTGGGACCTGCTCGGCCAGCCGATGTTCAGGCGGCTGCTGTTCGTGAACTGGCTGCAGTCCGCGTCCTGGGACGTCCACACCTTCGTGCTGCCGCTGCTGGGCCACGAGCGCGGCCTGAGCGCCTCGATGATCGGAACCATCCTCGGCGCCTTCGCGGTGGCCGCGGCCGGCATCCGCCTGCTGCTGCCGATGCTGGCCTCGCGCGCCAGCGAGCGCGGCGTGATCGCGGCGGCCAATGGGGTCACGGCTCTGGTGTTCGCGGTCTATCCGCTGATGAGCTCGGCGCTCGGCATGGGCGCCTGCTCGGTGGTGCTCGGCATCGCGCTCGGCGCAGTGCAGCCGATGGTGATGAGCATGCTGCACCAGATCACGCCGCATGCCCGCCACGGCGAGGCGCTCGGCCTGCGCGTGATGACGCTCAACGCCTCCAGCGTCGCCATGCCGATGCTGTTCGGCGCCGCCGGCGCGCTGATCGGCGTCGCCGGCGTGTTCTGGATCGTTGGCGGCGTGGTGGCCCTGGGCACCCGCTCGGTGTTCGGACTTCAGGTCCCGCGCAGCGAGGTCACGCACTGACCACGCACTGACGTCTTTGCCCCGGCCGGCTGGGGGCGAGCTACAGCTTGTAGAAGGTCTTGATGTAGTCCCACGCATCGGCGGGCGCATCGACGTACTCGATCAGCTTCACGTCCTCGGGCGAGATCACGCCTTCCTCGGCCAGGAACTCGAAATTGACCAGCTGCTTCCAATAGTCCGAGCCGAACAGCACGATCGGCACCGGCTTGGCCTTGCGGGTCTGCACCAGCGTGATGACTTCGAACAGTTCGTCCAGCGTGCCGAAGCCGCCCGGGAAGGCCACCAGCGCCTTCGCCCGCATCATGAAATGCATCTTGCGGATCGCGAAATAGTGGAACTTGAAGCTCAGCGCCGGCGTCACGTACGGATTGGCTTCCTCTTCCATCGGCAGCGCGATCGCCAGCCCGACCGAGAGGCCGCCGCCCTCGTAGGCGCCGCGATTGGCCGCCTGCATGATGCCGGGCCCGCCGCCGGTGCAGACGAAGAGCTTGTCCTGCGGCTCGCGGTCGTTGCTGTACTGCGCCACCATCTTGCCGAAGGCGCGCGCCTTTTCGTAGTAATGCGAGCTGCGCGCGAGCTTGCGCCAGCGGTCGGCCGCCGCGCTGTCGCCGGCGGCCTCGGCCTGGGCGATCAACGCGCCCGATTCCTCCTCGCTGCGGAAGCGCGCGCTGCCGAACACCACCACCGTGTTCTCGATGCCGTGGGCCCGCATCTCGAGGTCGGGTTTCATGAGCTCGAGCTGCATGCGCAACCCGCGGGTTTCGCGCCGCAGCAGGAACTCGGGGTCGGCGAAGGCCAGCCGCGAAGGGTCGTTGTGCAGCGGCAGCCCCTTGTCCGAATGGGCCTGCAGGGTGGCCCAGGCGTCGGCCAGCCGCTTGTCGTGAAGGTCGTGTGTGCTGTTGTGCATGGTCATGCCGGAATAACGGTTCTGGATTGTGCGCGTTGCAGGTTCCGGGCCGGCTTTGTGGAGTTTCAGGAAAAGATACGCAAAAAAGGCTCCCGCGGGAGCCTTTTCGCCGAGTCGCAGCCGTTCAGACGCGCTTGCGGTATTCGYCGGTGCGGGTRTCGATTTCGATCTTGTCGCCCTGGGCGACGAACAGCGGCACGCCGATCTCGAAGCCGGTGGAGATCTTGGCCGGCTTCATGACCTTGCCCGAAGTGTCGCCCTTGACGGCCGGCTCGGTCCAGGTGATTTCGCGCTCGACGCTGGTCGGCAGTTCGACCGAGATCGCCTTGCCGTCGTAGAACACCACTTCGACCGGCATGCCGTCCTCGAGGTAGTTGAGCGAGTCGCCCATGTTCTCGGCTTCGACTTCGTACTGGTTGTACTCGGTGTCCATGCAGACGTACATCGGGTCGGCGAAGTAGGAATAGGTGCACTCCTTCTTGTCGAGCACGATCTGGTCGATCTTGTCGTCGGCCTTGAAGACCACTTCGGTGTTGAAGTTGGCGATCAGGCTCTTGAGCTTCATGCGCACCGTGGCGGAGTTGCGGCCGCCGCGGCTGTATTCGGTCTTCAGGACGACCATCGGGTCCTTGCCGTGCATGATCACGTTGCCAGCGCGGATTTCTTGAGCGATTTTCATAAACAGGGTCTCTGGATGTTGGCCGCTCGGAGCACGGTCAGGCCCTTTGGCCCTCTGGCGCATTCACCGCGGCGGGTTCAGCGGAAGCTTCGACTGACCCAACCCGCGGGCTGGTACGGCGTCGGAATTCCGCAAAGCCCGCAATTTTAGCTTTTTTGGACGATGCATCGCCGAAGCCGGGTCAAAAGGTCGTCCTGCGCGAGCAGTCGCGCGCGCGCTGCCTGCGTGGTGCGGGCCCAGGAGGCGAGGGTCGCGGGGTCCAGAAGCGGCAGCTCGCCGGCGCCGATGCCGCTCCACAGGTGATGGAAGGCGCGTAGCGAAGGCGGCGCCTCCAGCCAGTCCAGGAAGGCGTTGAGCTTCTCGTGGTGGGCGTCGTCGTCCTGGGGATAGATCTGCCAGACGAAAGGCGCGCCGGCCCAGAGCGCCCGCACCAGCGAATCCTCGCCGCGGACGAAATTGAGGTCGCAGGCCCACAACAGGTGGTCGAACTCCGCTTGCGGCAGGGCGGGCAGCCAGGTGATGGCCAGCGCCCCACGCTGCGCCGGGCCGGGCGGCAACGCGGCGCTGGCGCGCCCGGCGGTGACCAGCAGGCGGGTCGGCCCGGCCGCGTGCTCGAACTGCGCCAGCAAGGCCGCCAGCGCCGGCGGCTCGTAGCAGAACAGGGAGACCAGCCGTTCGCCTTGCCACGCGATGCCCTGCCGCGCCAGCCAGGCGGCGCGGTCGAAGCGCTCGCGCCGTGCCATCAATCCGCTCCCGCGCAGCAGGCCGCCCGTGCGCGCGGTGAATCCCGGGTAGAAGAAATGCTTGGTCAGGCCAGCGCCGGGTTGCCGGAATACCGGGGAGGGCAGCCCGTGGAGGCGCTCGACGTACGGTTCCGCCGACAGGTATTCCAGGTTGATCCAGCGGTGGCTGGCGCCGTCCCGGCGTCTTTGTTCGGCGAAGCGGGCGACGGCCTCTGGCGCGGGATCGCAGCCGAAGGCCTCGATCAGCACGTCCGGTGCCGGGGCCTCGGCGGCCGCGCGCGCCGCATCGACCGCAGTCCAGTGGATGACCGTGACGCCCTCGCAGCCGTCCGGCGCCATCCACGCCAGCGCGGCCGGGTCGTCGATCCACAGCCGCACCGTGTCGCCCTCGGCGGCCAGCCCGGTCGCCAGCCGCCAACAGACGCCGACGTCGCCATGGTTGTCGATCACCTTGCAGAAAATTTCCCAGCGCATCGCGGGATACTCTACAGCCCCTCATGAAGACACCGGAGACAGCGTCCATGCCACACCATTCGGCCGACATCCTCTGGCAGCGCGGCGACCAGGACTTTCTGGGCAACCGCTACAGCCGCCGCCACACCATCCGCTTCGACGGCGGCGCCGAATGGGCCGGCTCGTCCTCGCCCCACGTGGTGCCGCTGCCCTTGTCGGACGCCTCCGCGGTCGATCCCGAAGAGGCCTTCGTCGCCTCGCTGTCGAGCTGTCACATGCTGTGGTTCCTCTCGATCGCGGCCTCGCGCGGTTTCTGCGTCGAACGCTATGCCGACAGCGCCAGCGGAAAGATGGGGCGCAACGCCGACGGGAAGATCGCGATGACCGTCGTCACCCTGCGCCCCGTGGTGCAGTTCTCGGGCGACAAGCTGCCGTCGCCGGAGCAGCACGAGGCGATGCACCACTCGGCGCACGACCAGTGTTTCATCGCCAACTCGGTCAGGACCGAGGTGCGCTGCGAGCCGCTGCTGGCGGCCGCCACGCCACAATGAAGACGATGTCAGAGACCCGACCCGCGCATTCCGATCAACTGCTCAGCGAAGTGGCGGCCTTGCCGCAACTGCCCGGCGTCTACCGCTATTTCGACGCCGCCGGCGCGGTGCTCTATGTGGGCAAGGCGCGCAACCTCAAGAAGCGGGTGGCGAACTACTTCCAGAAGAACCAYGGCGGCACGCGCATCGGCCACATGATCTCGAAGATTGCGCGCATGGAGACCACCGTGGTGCGCTCCGAGGCCGAGGCGCTGCTGCTCGAGAACAACCTGATCAAGTCGCTGAAGCCGCGCTACAACATCCTTTTTCGCGACGACAAGAGCTACCCGTACCTGAAGATCGCCTCGCACGATTTCCCGCGCCTGGCCTACTACCGCGGCGCGGTCGACCGCAAGCACCGCTACTTCGGCCCCTACCCGAGCGCCTGGGCGGTGAAGGAATCGATCCAGCTGCTGCAGAAGGTGTTCAAGCTGCGCACCTGCGAGGACACGGTCTATGCCAATCGCACGCGGCCCTGCCTGCTCTACCAGATCAAGCGCTGCACCGCGCCCTGCGTCGGCCATATCACGCCCGAGGCCTACGCGCAGGACGTGGCCAACGCCGAGGCCTTCCTGATGGGCGACACGCAGGCGGTGCTGACGCAGCTCGAGGCCCGCATGATGGCGCATGCCGAGAAGCTGCAGTTCGAGCAGGCGGCCGAGCTGCGCAACCAGATGTCGGCGCTGTCGCGCGTGCTGCACCAGCAGTCGATCGAGATCGCCTCCGACAAGGACGTCGACATCCTCGTGGTCAAGGTGCAGGGCGGCAAGGCCTGCGTCAACCTGGCGATGGTGCGCGGCGGCCGGCACCTGGGCGACCGGGCCTACTTCCCGGTGCACGTCGAGGACGCGTCGCAGATGCAGCATGCCGAGGCCGAGGGCGACGACAGTCCGCCGCCGGCTGACGCGGTCGAGGTGCAGGTGCTCGAGGCCTTCATTGCCCAGCACTACATCGACGTGCCGGTGCCTGCCACGCTGGTGCTCAGCGAGCCGGTGAGCCGCGAGCTGATCGAGGCCGTGTCGCAGCAGTCCGGGACGCGCATCACGGCCGTGTTCCAGCCGCGCGAGCAGCGCCGGCTGTGGCTCGAGATGGCGAGCAAGAATGCCGGGCTGCAACTGGCCCGCCTGCTGGCCGAGGAAGGCTCGCAGCAGGCCCGCACGCGGGCACTGGTCGATGCGCTCGAACTGGTGCCCGACGACCTCGACACCTTTCGCATCGAGTGCTTCGACATCTCGCACACCGCGGGCGAGGCGACCCAGGCCTCGTGCGTGGTGTTCGAGCACCATGCGATGCAGAACCGCGAGTACCGGCGCTACAACATCGAGGGCATCACGCCGGGCGACGACTACGCGGCCATGCGCCAGGTACTGCACCGCCGCTACGGCAAGCTGGCCGAGGCGATGGCAGCCGAGACCGAGGCGCCGCCGGCCGGCGATGCCGCCGGCGCCGATGCGAAGCCGGGCACCCGGTCGGCGCGCATGCCCGAGCTGGTGCTGGTCGATGGCGGCAAGGGCCAGGTGTCGATGGCGCGCGAGGTGTTCAGCGAACTGGGCCTGCCGCTGTCGCTGATCGTCGGGGTCGAGAAGGGCGAGGGCCGCAAGGTCGGTCTGGAGGAACTGGTGTTCGCCGACGGGCGCGAGAAGGTGTACCTGGGCCGCGATTCGGCCGCGCTGATGCTGGTGGCGCAGATCCGCGACGAGGCGCACCGCTTCGCGATCACCGGCATGCGCGCCAAGCGCGCCAAGGTGCGGGTCGGCGGCAGCCAGCTCGAGGACATCCCGGGCATCGGGCCTAAGCGGCGCGCGCGCCTGCTGCAGCGATTCGGCGGCATCCGCGGCGTGGCGGCGGCGAGCGTCGAGGACATCGCGTCGGTCGACGGCATCGCCTTCGACCTGGCCGAAGAGATCTACCGCGCCTTGCATTAGGCCGGCGCCGGGCCGCCCCAAGGCGGCCTGCGGCCCCCTTGGGGGGCAGCGACCCACACGCAGTGGGGGAGCGTGGGGG
>NZ_JBFUCJ010000023.1:0-69086 GCF_056405295.1 Variovorax sp. P1_H2
CCAGACCGTTCTCGGCCCGGCATCATGCCCGGAGTTCCACCTAAGACGCTGTGCGGATTTGCGGCGCCACTTCTCTTTCCGTAGTCCGCAGCCAAAGCCTCGCCGCCCGAGACCCCGACCATGGCGGCCATGAGGGTGGCCTTCAACACTGTGCGTTTCATATGAATGCTCCTTGAGGTTAAAACACGGCGCCCCGGAAGACTGTTCAGGGACCGTCACGGCCGTCGCCGTCGACTCTGGTATCCCTCGCTTCTTCGCCGTAGTGGGTGCGCTGTTTCGTCAGTCCAGCTTTTTCTCGGCCAGAAACTTCGACACCAAGTCGGCGATCTGGACGTTGTTCAGGTCCGACATGGGGAAGTGCGTGTTGCCCTTGATGCCGATCTCCGGCAAATGGACCAGCCTCACATCACCACCATGCTTGTTGACCGTGTCGCGCCACAGCTGTGCCATCGTGAGCCGGGCGCGCCAGCTATCCTGGGCGGGCAGGTCGATGGCCTGATCCGGGATGTTGTCGCCGTAGAGCGCCAGGATTGGAATTCGCGTCAGCGCCATGAACTGCGGCATCGACACCGCTGTACTCTGCACCGTGTCGAACGCGCTGGGAATCGGCGCCGGCAATTCGCCCTCTGGGAAGATGAAGCTGCTGCCTGGCTCGAAGGCCACAATCGCCTTGACCTTGCCGTTCTTGATGGCGGTCAGCCAACCCGGGCCGCCCCCCTGCGAGTGGGTGAACAGGATGCCCGGGCCAATGCGGTCGAACACCGCCGAAACGCCATCGGAAACGACGTTCATGTCGAACGCCCCGGTGTTCGGCGTCATGGCGCGGAAGAACTGGTTGAGCGTCTCGGGCCTGCGGTCGAACTGCACGCCATTGAAGTAGTTCGGCCAGAGGCCGACGCGGAACTGGTTGAACCAGAGCTGCTCGTCCGGGGTCGGCTTGAGGGTCGCCTCGACCATGCTGCGCCCGGCATCGCCACGGCGCGGTTGATCGATCACGTATACGCCGAACCGGCGGCGCAGGAAGATGGTCTGGAAGCCCTCGCGGCCATCGGCCGTAGTTTCCCAGGTCTTGGAGAATTGGCCGGCGCCATGCCACATGACGATGGGCAGTTTCCGGGCATCCACTGGGATTTGGTAGAAGGCGTAGGCATGGTCGCCGTGGTAGGTCTGGCCCGCGGGCTCCAGCGGTTTTCGTGGGTTGAATGTGCCAGGCGCGGTGGTCATCGTGCCGCCGGCTGCAAAGCTGCCTTGCTCCTGAATCAGCAAGGGGCCTGTGGAATTGCTGGAGCCACTGGGACGGGTTGCGCAGGCGGCGAGCAAAGCCACCATGGCGATGGTCAGCAGGGTCTTGGTGACTCTCATGCTCAGCCTCCCGATGCGGCAGCCAGCGCTTGCGTGAGTGCCGCGCTTGCGCGCTTGGCGGCCTGCTCATCGCCACGCTCGGTCAGTACCTGGGTCAGTTGGCGCAATTGCGCAGCGCTCAAACCCACCCGCATGCTGGCACGCATGTGCGAGCGCAACTGCGCCTCCACGCCGGGCGTCGCGGCCAGTGCCCCGACGGTAGCCAGTTCGCGGCTCTGCCAGTCGAAGTTGTCGCGCTCGAAGATGTCGCCGAACAAATGGGCCTGCAGGAACTGGTTGATGACGGGGGCGAAGTCGAACACCGGGCCCTTGACCGGCGCGCCGGAAATCTTGGTCTGGTTGGCCGTGCCTGCCGCGAGCAAGGCTTCGCCGGTAGGAATGGCACGGCTGGGTTCGCGGCCAGGCGCATCCTGGATGCCACGCTGCTTGCGCGCCTCCACCACCTTCATCAGCTCGTCCAGCGCGTTGAGGCTTTTCGGAAAGCCGACGTAGGCGTAGAGCTGCACCAGAATTTCCTTGGCCTCGCTGACGGTCAGGCCCGCGTCCAATCCTTGGTTCAAGGCGGCTGTGAGCTTGGGCATGTCGCTCGTGGCCATGTAGGCCGCGATCAGGGGAATGGCCTGCTGCTTGGCGGACAGCGTGTCGGATGCGGGTGGTGTGCTGGTCATGGCTGGCGGTGCCGCGGTGTCCTGAGCGGCGTGGCTGGGCGCAGGTGCCAGTCCCAGGGTCAGGGCCAACGCAGCGGCCAGCACACCTGTCTCAAGATACTTGTCGGGCGTTCTATTGGTCATTGGTCACTTGCTCCATCCATTGCGCACCCTTGCGAGCGCACACATCAGCCACGGCCAAGTGGCATGTTGTCGATGAGAGCAAATAAGAGCCCGATGACGGCTTGTCTTTGCCCTTCCTTTTTGGAAGATGAAATCGTAGGGAATGCAGCCTGTTCGAGTAAGCCCATAATTCCGCATGCACTGCTGAGCTGTACTCATAAGTGGATCGAGCATTGGCGCGCAGCGGTGGCACGAGGGCCAAGGGAGATCAAGGCCACATGGAAGCGAATGCGCAAGCGCGTGCCAAGCTGATGAGTTCCGGGCGCGGGCGCATCCTGACCTCATCGCAGCAGGTCTTGTGAACTATTCTCGATGTCGCAAGGCCTCGACAATGACGGCCAGAGCACGGGACGATTGGCGTCGGCTCGGATAGTAGAGGTGGTAGCCCGGATAGGAGGCGCACCAATCGTCGAGCACCCGGACCAAGCGCCTAGCGGCGATGTGCTCCAACACCATGTCCTCGGGAACGAAGGCCAGGCCATAGCTGGCCAGGGCTGCCCGCACGATGGGTGAACTGCTGTTGAACACCCATTGCCCTGTGACCTGGAACTTGATTTCCTGCCCGTCCTTGGCGAAGTCCCACGGCAGGAGTCCGCCATGGGTCGGGAGGCGAAGGTTGATGCAGTCATGCTGAACCAGATCGCGAGGCGTCTTGGGCTTTGTCCGTTTGGCAAAGTACGTCGGCGAACCGACGACGGCGATGCGCAGATCCGGACTGATGCGTACGGCGATCATGTCCTTGGCCACTTGGTTGCCAAGGCGGACGCCTGCGTCATACCGCTGGGCCACAATGTCCGACAGCGTGTAATCGACAGTGACCTCGACGTTGATGTCGGGATACTCATGCAGCACCCTGGACAGCTTGGGCCACAGGATGCTGTTGGCGGCGTGCTCGGCCGACGTGATGCGGATCGTCCCGACGGGCTTGTCGCGCAGCTCCTTCACGGCGGCCAACTCGGCATCGATGTCTTCAAACCGCGGCGCCACACTGCTGAACAGACGCTCGCCCGCCTCGGTGGGGGAAATACTTCGAGTGGTGCGCGTCAGCAGCCGGACACCCAGCCGCGTTTCCAGTCCCCGAATGGAATGGCTCAGCGCGGAAGGCGACACCCCGACGAGCGCTGCTGCCCGCGTGAAGCTTCCTTCGCGCACGACATGGACGAACGCGAGGACGTCGTTGAAGGTCTCTATAGCCATGCGTGCACCGGTTTCATGTGTGATTGCGGTTTGTCCAACTGAATACGGCTGGTTCGCTTCTCAGCCGTTTCACCTTGGCATTGCTCCGTAGGCGCCAGCTCATTTCCCTGTTGCCGGATAACGCAGCGCTTCGATCAGCACGGTCATGGCGCGAGTCAGCTGTCGGCGACTCGGGTAGTAGAGGTGGTATCCGGGGAACGTCGGGCACCAGTCATCGAGCACCTGTTTGAGCAGCCCCTTGGCGATGTAAGGTCGCGCCACCTCGTGCGGCACATACCCGAGACCGAAGCCAGCCAACGCCGCATTGAGGATCGGTCTTGTCCCGTTGAAGACGAGTTGCCCTTCGACACGCACGTTGACCTTCTGTCTGCCCTTCTTGAGTTCCCATGCGTAAAGGTCTCCGTGGCTCATCAAGCGCAGATTGATGCACGCGTGATCGGCCAGGTCCTGCGGCTTCGTGGGGGCAGGGTGCTTCACCAGATAGGCCGGTGAACCGACGATCGCAAAGCGCACGTCAGGGCTGATGCGAACGGCGGTCATGTCCCTGGCCACTTCATCGCCGAGCCGAGCGCCCATGTCGTACCGCTCCGCAACGATGTYGGTAAAGCGGGGCTGCGTGGTGACCTCGACCTTGATTTGAGGATACTTTGGGAGCAGCTTGGCGAGCCTGGGCCAGAGTGCCGTTTCTGCAGCATTCTCTGACGCCGTGATGCGGATGGTGCCCGCAGGCTTGTCACGCAGTTCTCCCACCGCCGCGAGTTCCGCCTCAATCTCCTCAAAGCGAGGCGCGACGTTCAGCAGCAATCGCTCTCCTGCCTCTGTTGGAGAAACACTGCGCGTGGTCCGGGTCAGCAGCCGGACCCCCATCTTGGTCTCGAGTGCACGGATCGTGTGGCTCAGCGCGGATTGGGACACACCGAGTTGCGCCGCTGCGCGCGTGAAGCTTTGCGCGCGCGCAACAGCAATAAAKGCCAGCAGGTCGTTGTAGCTCTCTTTGGGCATTCATGAGCTCACTTCACAAGTATTTGCCGATTTTGCCATCTAGTCGTATCGGAGTGCGATCACTACATTGCTTGGTGAACAGAAGTAGTCCCGCAGCGGAACCCGCAAGGTCGCCAAGGTTCTTCACTTTTTCGCACGTCGTCCATTGCGGCGATGTATCAGACGATGCAGTCGGCCCTTGATTCCTTCGCCGTCGACCCGTTGCCATGCGCCCCACGCCGATGACGCACCGGCTCGGCGCCACAGGAGAAACCACATATGCAAAAGCGCAAACTTGGAAAGATCGCGGCGTGACCTTCTTCGATACGGCCGAGGTCTACGGCCCCTACCTCAATGAGGAAGTCGTTGGCGAGGCGCTCGCCCCGGTACGCGACCAAGTGGTGATCGCCACCAAGTTCGGCTTCACCTTCGGCGACGACAACAAGCAGCAGATCCTCAACAGCCGGCCTGAGCACATCAAGTGGGCGGTGGAAGGTTCGCTCAAGCGCCTGAAGACCGATGTGATCGACTTGCTCTACCAGCATCGTGTTGATCCGGATGTGCCGATCGAGGACGTGGCCGGCACGGTCAAGGACTTGATCGCGGAGGGCAAGGTCAAACATTTTGGGCTCTCCGAAGCCGGTGCCCAGACCATTCGCCGCGCGCATGCGGTGCAGCCCGTCACCGCACTGCAAAGCGAATACTCGCTGTGGTGGCAGGAGCCCGAGACCAAGATCCTGCCGACGCTGGAAGAACTCGGGATCGGTTTCGTTCCCTTCAGCCCCTTGGGCAAAGGCTTCCTGACTGGCGCCATCAAGGAAGGTGCGACCTTCGGCAGCGACGACTTCCGCAGCAAGGTGCCGCGCTTCTCGCCGGAGGCGATCAAGGCGAACCAGGCCTTGGTGGATTTGCTCGACCAGATTGCCAAGGACAGGGGCGTGACGGCCGCGCAGATTGCACTCGCATGGCTGCTGGCCCGGAAGCCGTGGATTGTGCCGATCCCGGGCACCACCAAGCTGCACCGGCTGGAAGAGAACCTGGGTGCTGCCTCAGCTGACCTGTCCGAGGTCGAGCTGGGCAGGATCGCTGCCGCGCTGCACGAAGTGAAGATTCAGGGCGATCGCTATCCCGCCGCATTGCAGGCGCGCGTAGGGCGCTAACTCGAGGGCAGTCATGGTGACAACGTTTCACGATCCGGCCCGACGGGCGGTGATGGCGGCGTTCGCGACGCTGTCCTTGGGCAGTGCCGACACGGCGTCCGGCCAAGGCGATGGAAAAGGGCGGCGAGACGGGCCGAGGACGCTCGTGGCCTACTTTTCTCGGTCCGGGAACACGCGCGTCGTCGCCGGCTTGATCCAGCGCGCACGCGGCACCGACCTGTTCGAGATCCGGCCCGCAACTCCGTATCCCGAAGACTATCTGGAGACGGTCGAGCAAGCACGTAAAGAGCGCGACAGCGGCTATGAGCCCGCCTTGGAGGCCAAGGTGTCCAACATGGCGGACTACGACACGGTATTCCTGGGTTTTCCCATCTGGGGAGAGACCACGCCGCCGTTGATTCGCTCGTTCCTGTCCGCCCACGACCTGTCTGGCAAGACCCTGATCCCCTTCGTCACCCACGGCGGCTACGGGCTCGGCAACAGCCAGTCCGTCTTCGCTCGCCATGCCCCGAAGGCGCGATTGCTCAAGGGTTTCGTCATGGAGATGGACCAGGAGCGGCGAACGATGGAGCGCGTCACGAGCTGGCTGGGCGGTGTCCCCCGCACGTGATGGGCCTGCACGTGTTCACCGTCATTTACAGAAGACCCATTCAGTTCTTCCAAATCATTGCGTCCACACGTAGGAGCCCACCATGCAGCAAGTCACTTTGAACAACGGCGTCGTGATGCCGATCCTCGGCTACGGCGTTTTCCAGATTCCCGATGCGCAGGAATGCGAACGCTGCGTTGCCGAGGCCATCGGCACCGGCTACCGGCTGATCGACACAGCGGCCTCGTACCTCAATGAGGAAGCCGTGGGCAGGGGAATCAAGAATTCCAGTGTGCCGCGTTCCGACCTTTTCGTGACCACGAAGTTGTGGGTGCAAGACACCGGTTACGAGCGCACTCAGCAAGCGATCGAGAAATCGCTGCGCCGCCTGCAACTGGACTACGTTGATCTGTACCTGATCCACCAGCCCTTCAGCGACGTGCATGGCTCATGGCGCGCGATGGAGGATGCCCTGAAGGCGGGCAAGGTGCGCGCGATCGGCGTCAGCAATTTCCATCCCGACAGGCTGATGGACATCATGGCCTTCAATGACGTCGTCCCGGCCGTCAATCAGGTGGAAGTCAACCCATTCCACCAGCAAGAGGAAAGCGTGGCTTTCATGCGCGAGAACGGCGTGCAGGCGCAAGCCTGGGCGCCCTTTGCGGAGGCGCGCAATGGCCTTTTCCAGAACGAAGTGCTGGTGGACATCGGCCGCAAGCATGGTCGCTCGGTGGGGCAGGTCGTACTTCGCTGGCTGGTGCATCGCGGCGTCGGAGCTCTCGCCAAGTCGGTCCGCAAGGAGCGAATGGAGGAGAACCTGCACATCTTCGACTTCGATCTGGACCCGTCCGACATGGAGCGGATTGCGACGCTGGAGACCGGTCAAAGCAGCTTCTTCTCGCATCGAGACCCGGCCATGGTCAAGTGGATGAGCGGGCRTCATCTCGACATTTGATCGGCTTGCGTCAAACGATGGGAAA
Source organism: Variovorax sp. P1_H2 (assembly GCF_056405295.1). NCBI lineage: Bacteria > Pseudomonadati > Pseudomonadota > Betaproteobacteria > Burkholderiales > Comamonadaceae > Variovorax > Variovorax sp. P1_H2. The sequence continues at coordinate 7,100 of NZ_JBFUCJ010000023.1, forward strand.
ACCGTCCTGTGCCCCAGAACGATAGAGACGATGGACGTCAGGCAAGTGTCGCCATGGGCACGACGCGTTGGCTTTCCCATGCCCGGACGCTGGCTGGAGGGGTGCTGCCTGTGCTCCTCGCGTTGCCATGCAGCGACGCCAGCGAAGTGAGTCCCGGGTCAACCGACAAGACTGCGGTTCACGCCACCCAAATCAGCAAACGGGGATTCAATGCCTTCGTGCTGAAGTACCGGGCAGGCCAGGGCGGCAGGGTGACCACCGAGGATCTGGCCGCGGCGGTCTCGTACATCTTCCAGAACGCCCGCTCGCTGCAGGTGGGCACGGGCGGCTACTCGCTGTGGGGCAGTTCCGCAGGTGCGCGGATGGCTGCGGCGATCGGCTCGCACGGCACTGCCTCCTTCGGCGGTTCGCCGCTGCCAAACTCCGGCGCATCGGAACGCCGGTCGAGTATCACAAATATCCCAGCGTCGGCCACGGATTCGGCACGGGCCAGGGCACCAGTGCGCAGGGCTGGATTGGCGAGGCTGTCCGGTTCTGGGAGAAGGAAATCAAGAAGACACCATGAATCCATCCAAGAAGAAGATCGCTCGTCTGAGCGCACAGGTCATGTTGACCACCTGCGCGGTTTTCATGCCTGCCTGGCAGGCGCATGCGGAAGCCAACCGCGTCACGTTTCCCAAGCTCGAAGACCTGGTGCACTTCACCACGGTCCGGCGCGGCAACGTGACCGAGCACATCTCGACGACGCGCCAAGCCATCGAGGCGATCCAGAAGGGGCAGCCCGTGCCGAACGGCACGCATTTCGTGCTGGCGGACCATCGGGACGAGAAGATCTACCGCTACTTCGTCATGGAGAAAGGTCCTGGCTGGGGCGCGGATTTCGAGGAGCGCCGCCGCACCGGCGATTGGCAGTTCCAGTGGTACTGGCCTGATCGGAAGATCAACCTGCAGGAGAACACTGCACGCTGCATGTCCTGCCATTCATCGCAGAAGGACCGGGACTACCTGTTCACGGCCCGGCGCCTGTCGGAGTTCCGCGGCAAGCCCGTTGAGTAGCCGCCACTGCAGAGGAGCCTTGTCTTGAATCCCGTTTTTCTGCTGCGACTGGTGCTTGATTGCATCGCTGCCGGGCTGCTGCTGTTTGCCTTCGCCTACTTCTGGCAAGGCAACGCATCGCATGAGTTGGCTGGGATCAGCATGTTCCTGCTGCTCGTCGTTCACAACGTATTCCACCGTCGCTGGTTCGTCGCCCTCCCGAAGCAGGGGCAGGGTGAGCGGCGCGGAAAGCTCAACATCGCCCTGACTTTCGTGCTCCTGGCCGGAATGCTGGCGCTGCTGGGCACCAGCCTCGTGATATCCGAGACGCTGTTTGCCGACCTGCGGCTGGACGACGATTTCAGGGCGCGGCAAATCCATGCCGGCATCGCCTACTGGCTGATGGTCGTCGTAGCCATCCACCTCGGCCTGCGCTGGCCGTTGCTCATGGCGGTYGCCCGCAAGCTGTTCGGCATCGTGGAGGCGAACGCTGCCCGGACGGCCGTGCTGCGCTTGATCGCCGTCGGCATCGCGGGCCAGGGTGCGTGCAGTGTGCTCGTTTTGAACTTGCGCTCCAGGCTCTTGTTCCAGATGTCGCTGGACTGGTGGAACTTCGAGGAATCGGTCGTGGACTTCTTTGGTCACTGCGTAGCCGTCGCGGGCCTGTGCATGTTCCTCACCTACTACACGATGCAATGGCTGCAGCGCCGCAAACGCCTGGCTGCAGTGACGAATCTGGCAGCAAGAGGGATAGGCAGATGACGAGCCACCGGCATCCCCCTGAAACCGCAGAACGGATCAATATGAAACTCCCCACAGCCGCCGCCATTGCCCTGTCTCTTGGACTGTCTACCGCTTCCGCCACAGAGCCGGCGCTGATCAAAGTCACGCGGATCGGAGCCCAGCCCTCCAGCGCTGGCGGCGAGCAGAACTTCACCGGCTCGGTCCGGGTGGACTCCCGCTTCCAAGCGACCGCGCCCGCGCGCGTGGGTGGCGGCATCGTGACCTTCGAGCCTGGCGCGCACACGGCCTGGCATACGCATCCGCTGGGGCAGACCCTCATCGTCACGTCGGGGGTGGCGGGTGCAGAAGTGGGGCGATACCGTGCAGGAGATCCGCCCCGGCGACATCGTCTGGATTCCGCCGGGCGTCAAGCACTGGCACGGCGCCAGCCCCACCGTGGGCATGAGCCACGTCGCGATCTCCGAATCCCTGGATGGCAAATCGGTGGAGTGGTTGGAAAAAGTCGGCAAGGAACAGTATGGGCAGTGACATCTCACGGCCCAACGAATAAGGAGGACACCCCATGAGCTACACCCTCAAAGTCAATGGCAAACAGCAGGTCGCCGACGTGGACGGCGACACCCCCTTGCTGTGGGTGCTGCGCGACGTGCTCGGCATGACGGGCACCAAATACGGCTGCGGCATGGCCCTGTGCGGCGCCTGCACGGTCCACCTGGACGGCACGGCGATCCGCTCCTGCATCACCACGGTGGAGGCCGTCGCCGGCAAGGCCATCACGACCATCGAGGCGGTGAACACCACGGACGTCGGCCGTGCCGTGCAGCAGGCCTGGCTGGAGCTGGACGTGGTGCAGTGCGGCTACTGCCAGTCCGGCCAGATCATGTCCGCCACGGCCTTGCTGGCGCAGACGCCCAAGCCCAGCGATGAAGAGATCCGTGGCGGCATGGCCGGCAACATCTGCCGCTGCGGCACCTACGAGCGCATCCACGCGGCGGTCAAGCAGGCGGCGCGCCACATCCCGATCCGAAAGGTGGCCTGAGATGCAGGACAGCAACCAATTTCTCCCTACGCCCCCTCTCACGCGCCGGACCTGGCTCAAAGCCGCCAGCGCGGGCGGCGCGCTGCTCATGAGTGTGCAACTGCCACTGTTGGCCACCAAGGCGTTGGCGGCGCCGGAGGGCGCGGCCCGCGCCACCTTCAACGCCGTGGTGCGCATCGGCTCGGACGACGTGGTGACCCTGGTGATGCCTCGCGCCGAGATGGGGCAGGGCATCTACACCGCGCTGTCGATGATGATTGGCGAGGAACTGGAGGTGGATCTGGCGCGCGTGCGGCTGGAGCACGCGCCGGCCGACGACAAGCTCTATGGGCGGCCGGACATCGGCGTGCAGGTGACCGGCGGCTCCGGCTCCGTGCGCACTGCCTGGCTGCCCATGCGCCAGGCGGGTGCCGCCGCGCGCACGATGCTGGTGGCCGCTGCCGCGCAAGTTTGGGGCGTGGATGCGGCTGCCTGCACCGCCAAGGACGGCAGCGTGATTCACACCGCCAGCGGCCGGCGCCTGCGCTACGGCGAACTCGCGGCCCGCGCCGCGCAACAGCCCGTGCCCACGCAGGTCCCGCTCAAGGAGCGTGCGCAGTTCCAGAAGATCGGCAGCGGACAGAAGCGGCTCGATGGTCCTGAGAAGGTCAACGGCACAGCGCGCTTTGGCATCGACGTGCAGCTACCCGGCCTGCGCGTGGCCACCGTCGCCGCCAGCCCCGTGCCGGGCGGGCGGGTAAGGACCGTGAACACCGAGGCTGCGATGGGCGTGCGCGGTGTGCGGCAGGTGGTGCGGCTCGATGACGTGGTGGCCATCGTGGCCGACCACATGGGTGCGGCCCGCAAGGGGCTGGCGGCCGCGCAGGTGCAGTGGGATGAAGGCCCCGCGGCGCGCTACTCGACCCAGGCCATGATCGACGAATTGGCCAAGGCATCGCTGCAGGATGGCGCCACCGCCCGCAAGGAAGGCGATGTGGTGGCCGCGCGGGCAGGCGCTGCGGCCCAGGGCCACCGCAACATCGACGCAATCTACCAGCAGCCCTTGCTGGCCCAGGCCCCGATGGAGCCCATGAACTGCACGGTGCACCTGCGTCCCGAGGGCTGCGAGATCTGGCTAGGCACCCAGGTGCCGACCCGCGCGCAGGCCGCTGCGGCGCGGGCTGCGGACCTTCCCGTGGAGAAGGTCCAGGTGCACAACCACCTGCTGGGCGGAGGTTTCGGCCGCCGTCTCGATGTGGACTACGTCGCCCAGGCCGTGCGCGTTGCCCGTGAAGTCAAAGGCCCAATCAAGGTGGTCTGGACGCGCGAGGAGGACATGCAGCACAGCACCTTCCGCCCCTACCACTACAACCGCCTGAGCGCCACGCTGGACGCACAGGGCCGGCCCATCGCGTGGCACCACCGCGTCACGGGCTCGTCCCTGGTCGCGCGCTATGCACCCGCTGGCTTCAAAAATGGCCTCGATTCCGACGCCATTCGTGACGCGGCCGGGCCTTATAACTTTCCGAATCTGCTGGTGCAGTACGTGCGCCAGGAGCCGCCCGAGGGGCTGCTCACAGGCTGGTGGCGCGGCGTCGGTCACATGCAGAACGCCATTCCGGTGGAGTGCTTCGTCGACGAGCTGGCGCGTGCTGCGGGGCAGGATGCCATTGCGTTCCGCAAGCCGCTGCTGGCCAAGCACCCGCGCGCGTTGCGGGTGCTGGAGGTGGCCGCCGAGAAATCCGGCTGGGGCCAGCCCCTCCCCAAGGGCCGGGGACGCGGCATCGCCCTCACGTTCTCCTTCCGCACCTATGCGGCCCAGGTCGTGGAAGTCAGCGTCGATGCCGAGGGCAACGCGAAACCCGAGCGCGTGGTGACCGTGGTGGACTGCGGTCAGGTGGTGTCGCCCCCCACGGTGGAGGCGCAGGTTCAGGGCGGCACGGTCTTCGGCCTGTCGGCCGCGCTGTTCGGCAACATCTCGATCAAGGATGGGCGCATCGAGCAATCCAACTTCCACGACTACCGCGTGCTGCGCATGAACGAGATGCCGGTGATGGAAACCCACATCATCCCCAGCACCGAGGATCCGACAGGCATCGGCGAGATCGCAACCGTGGTCATCACGCCAGCCGTGCTCAACGCCATTCACGACGCCACGGGCAAGCGCATCCGGCGGCTGCCCATGGAGGCGGCGGATCTCAAGGTGGCGTGAGGCCCCGCCGCTCACAGAGGTGGCGCCGGAAATCCGAACACAGCGACAAGTGGTCCACACTGCGACACAACCCGGGCCCGAGGCCCGAGAAAGCAGGAAGATCATGAGCAAGAGACCACGCCGGAACCGCTACGGTAAAGTCCCATGCCGATGGCAGCCAAGTCCTTTGACCATGCGGGTTTGAGCTGCCTGTTGACGATCGAATGGGAGTGAGCGGTGAACGGCCTCTTCTTCGCGCTGCAGCCGGATCCAGCGACCGCTGCCCAGGCCGCGGAACTGGCCCTGCGCCTGCGTGCCGATCACGGCCTCGAGGCCCTTGCGACCGTGGCTGAGCGGCTGCATGTGACCTTGCACCACCTGGGCTCCTGGCCCGAGTTGCCGGAAGACCTGGTGACGAAGGCCCGACAGGCGGCGGCAAGCTTTCAATGCGCGGCCTTCGAGCTGCGCTTCGATGGCGTCACGAGTTTCCAATCGAGAGCAAGAAAGCACCCGCTGGTACTGGTGGGGCGCGAAGCGATGCCGGCCCTGCAGGCCTTTCGCATTGACCTGGGCGCGGCGCTGCGCCTGTACGGCGTGGCGGCTGAGCAGGGCGCCTTCACGCCGCACATGACCCTGCTGCGCGACATGCGGGTCGTGCCGGACCTGCCGGTGGCACCCATCGTCTGGCAGGCGCGCGAGTTCGTCCTGATCCGGAGCCTCATCGGCAAGGGTCGGCAGATGGTGCTCGGACGCTGGCCCTTGCACGGCTGAGCGCCGCGGCGCCTCAGCACTCCACCACGTTCACCGCCAACCCGCCGAGCGACGTCTCCTTGTAGGTCGACTTCATGTCCTCGCCGGTCTGCATCATGGTCTTGATGACGGCGTCGAGCGATACATAGTGGCTGCCGTCGCCGCGCAGCGCCAGCCGCGCCGCGTTGATGGCCTTGACCGCGCCCATCGCGTTGCGCTCGATGCACGGGATCTGCACCAGCCCGCCGACCGGATCGCAGGTCAGGCCGAGGTTGTGCTCCATGCCGATCTCGGCCGCGTTCTCGACCTGGGCCGGCGTGCCGCCGAGCGCGGCGGCCAGCGCGCCGGCCGCCATCGAGCAGGCCACACCGACCTCGCCCTGGCAACCGACCTCGGCGCCCGAGATCGACGCGTTGGCCTTGTAGAGCATGCCGATCGCGGCGGCAGTGAGCAGGAAGTCGACGATGCCGTCGTCCGAGGCGCCGGGGCAGAACTTCTCGTAGTAGTGCAGCACCGCGGGGATTACGCCCGCCGCGCCGTTGGTCGGCGCGGTCACCACGCGGCCGCCGGCCGCGTTCTCCTCGTTGACCGCCATCGCGAACGCGTTGACCCAATCCATGGCGGCGAGCGGGTCGGCCGCTCCGGCGCCGGCGTCGCGCGCCAGCAGTTCGCGGTGAAGCTGCGGGGCCCGGCGACGGATGTTCAGGGTGCCGGGCAGGCGTCCGGCGGCGCTCGGGTTGTCGATGCCGAAGCCGCGTTGCACGCACTGCCGCATCGCGGCCCAGATGCGCAGCACGCCCGCGCGCACCTCGGCGGGCGGGCGCCAGACGCTCTCGTTGGCCCGCATCAGCTGGGCGACCGACAGGCCGCGCTGCACCGCGTGGGAGATCAGCTCGTCGCCGGTGCGGAAGGGGTGCGGCCAGACCAGAGCGCCGCAGGCCTCGGCCGGCGCCGGCTCGGCACCGCCCTCGACCACGAAGCCGCCGCCGACCGAGAAATAGCAGCGATCGACCAACACGGTTCCGGCCGCATCCAGCGCGACCATCCGCATGCCGTTGGGATGCTCGGCCAGGGACTGTTCGCCGATGAAGAGAATGTCGCGCAACGGGTCGAAGCCGATCGGATGGCGGCCCAGCAGCAGCAACGTGCCGGAACGCCGCAAGGCCTCGATCCGGGGCTGCACCGCGGCGGGGTCGACGCTGTCCGGCGCCTCGCCGAAGAGCCCGAGGATCACACCCACGTCGGTCGCGTGGCCGCGCCCGGTGGCGCCGAGCGAGCCGTGCAGGTCGACCCGCACCCGCGCCGTGCGCGCCAGCAGGCCATCGCGCTCGAGCGCGCCCGCGAACATCAGCGCCGCCCGCATCGGACCGACGGTGTGCGAGCTCGACGGCCCGATGCCGATCTTGAAAATGTCGAAGACGGACAGCATCGCCCGACTATGCGGCCGCCAGTTGCTGCTTGACAAGCGCCACCCAGTAGGCGGCGCCGAGCGGCAGGATCCGGTCGTTGAAGTCGTAATAGGGGTTGTGCACCGGCGGGTCGTTCGGGCCTTCGCCGGCGCCGATGCCGATGTAGGCGCCGGGCCGCTTCTGCAGCATGAAGGCGAAGTCCTCCGAACCCATCGCGGGCGGGATGTCGGTGTGGACCTGCGCCTCGCCGACCAGGCTGGCGGCCGCGGCGACCGCGGCCGCGGTCTCGGCGGCGGTGTTGACCACGCCGGGGTAGCCGCGCATGTACCTGAGCGCGACCGTGGCGCCGTGCGTCTGCGCCATGCCGGCGCAGATCTGGTTCATCGAGTGCTCGACGCGGTCCTGGATGGCGGCGTCGAGCGCGCGCGCGGTGCCGCGCAGCACCACCGTCTCGGGCACCACGTTCCAGGTGTCGCCGCCGTGGATCTGGGTCACGCTGACCACTGCGGAATCGGTGGCGCCGATGCGGCGGCTGACGATGGTCTGCAGCGCGTTGACGAGCTGGGCCGAGACCATCACGGGGTCGATGCCGGTCTCGGGCATCGCCCCGTGGCAGCCGCGGCCGGTGATCACGATCTCGAAAGTGTCGAGGTAGGCGGTCATGGTGCCGGTGCGGATGCCGAACTGGCCGCGCGGCATGCCCGGGAAGTTGTGCATGCCGTAGACCGCGTCGGCCGGGAACCGGTCGAAAAGGCCTTCCTCGACCATCTTTCGGCCGCCGCCTTCGTTCTCCTCGGCCGGCTGGAAGACGAAGTGCACCGTGCCCTCGAAGGGCTTGTGCCGCGCCAGGTGGTCGGCCGCGCCGAGCAGCATGGCGGTGTGGCCGTCGTGGCCGCAGCCGTGCATCTTGCCCGCGCAGGTCGACTTGTGGGCGCGCTCGCCGAGCTCGGTCATGTTCAGGGCGTCGAGGTCGGCGCGCAGCGCGATGCTCGGGCCGTCGCCGCTCTTCAACGTGCCGACCACGCCGGTGCCGGCCAGGCCCCGGTGCACCGGAATGCCCATCAGCATCAGGGCGTTGGCGACGACGTTGGCGGTGCGGTGCTCCTCGAAGGCGGTCTCGGGGTTGGCGTGGATGTCGTGGCGCCAGGCCAGCATGCGCTGGCGGGTGTCTTCGGCGATCTCGGGTTCGCGGTACATGGAGCGTTCGGTCTCGAAAGGGTCAGTGGAAGAATTCGGCGATCAGCGTGGCGCCGAGAAAGGTGCCGGCAGTGGCGGTCAGCGAGACCACCACGATGCGCCAGCCGAGCTGGCGGAACATCGGCAGGTCCTTGGCGACCGAGAAGCCGGCCAGCGCCAGCACCGGCGTGGTGAAGGCCATGAAATTGAGCTTGGCGGTGACCGCGATCAGCGCGTCGGAGAACGGCAGCAGGCCCGGGATGCCGGCCACCGTGGCCACCAGCGAGAGCACCAGCACCATCGGCATCTTCGGGACCAGGCGCTTGACCAGCCCGACCACCCCCACCACGGCGATGATGGCGAGCATGCCGGCCAGCGACTGCAGCATCGGCACCTTGAAGGACAGCAGGTTGCCGATCATCACGCCGCCCGCCGTCACGATCCAGGCGACCAGGTTGTCGGCGAAGCGGAGCTCCGGTGCGGCCACGCCGGCCATGCCGGCGAGCGCCGCGGTGTCTGCCGGCTGGCGCTTCGAAAAACGTCCGAGCACCGGCTCGAGCTTGCCGTACAGCCACGAACACAGCGGCAGCGACAGGAACAGCGTGAAGTAGAAGCCGACCACCGTGGTCAGCAGGTTCGAGGCGGCCGCGATAGCGGTCAGTTGCTTGACCATCTCGGGTGGCTGCTGCGCGCTGATGGCGCCGATGGCTGCGGCCATCAGGCTGCCCGAGCCGACGCCGGCGCCCATCGCGAGCGAGCGCGGATCGAAGATGCCGAGGCTGGTGATGAAGCCCGCGAGCACCGCGATGAAGAGGGCGCCGAGCACCGTGCCGGTGATGTACTCGGCCAGCACGCCGCGGCCCTCGGCCGAGGCCATGCCGTACTTCTCGCCGATGATCGCCAGGTTGCCCTCGCGGCCGACCGAGAAGGTGGCGCCCACCGCCTCGCGCTTGATGCCGAGCAGCAGGGCCAGCGGCAGGCCCAGCGCCAGGGTGCCGAAGGCATGGCCGAATTCCTGGAACACCAGCGCCCAGCCGGCCTGGCGCACATAGGGCAGGGCGGCGCCGACCGTGAGGCCGAGCTTGACGATGAACAGCAGCAGGCCGGCGTTGAGCAGGCCGCCCGCGTAGGACTGCAGCCCGGTGTGGATGCGGACCCCCGAGGGCGTGTGGCGCGCGGCGATGCCCCACGCCGCTGCCAGCAGCAGCGCCCACAGCATCGGCAGCAGCACCACCTTGCCGGGGCCCAGCTTGAATTGCGCGGCACCGATCAGCTCGGCGACGGTGACGACGATCAGGGCCACGGCAACGAGCTTGAGCTTGCCGAGGGCGGAGGCGTCCAGCGCTTCAGGCGCGAGCGCGGCGGTGGCGGAAGTCATGGGGCTTCGATCTCTTCTGGGATGGGATGCAGCGAGTCTCAAAGAAAGAAGTCCTTGCATCAATGACTAAAATTCAGGATCTTTGTTGCATTGAATGCAACGCTCGCGGGGTAAGAACATGGATGACAAGCTGGACACGCGGCGCTTGCGCTACTTCATGCAGGTGCTGGAAAGCGGCTCGGTCCGCGGCGCCGCCGAGGTGCTCGACATGGACCCGTCGGCGGTCAGCCGGGCCGTCGGCCTGCTCGAGAAGGAATGCGGCACGGTGCTGCTCGAGCGGCACGGGCGCGGTGTGGCGCCCACCGATGCCGGCGAGCTGCTTGCGGTCTACCTGCGGCGCCAGGAGAGCCAGAAGCAGCACTTGCTGGCGCAGATGGACGCCATCCGAAAGGTCGAGCGCGGCCACATCGACATCGTCGCCGGCGAGGGCTACATCGACTGGCTGATGCGCCACAGCCTGCAGGCCTTCATGCGCTCGCATCCGGCGATCACGGTGTCGCTCGAGGTCGGCAGCAGCGACGAGATCGTGCGCCGCGTGATCGACGAGCGGGCCCACATCGGGCTGCTGTTCCAGCCGCCCCGGGACGAGCGGCTGCGCTCGCATCACTCGCACCCGCAGCCGATCCAGGCGCTGGTGCTCGAGACCCATCCGCTGGCGCGCCTGGGCCGGCCGCTCAAGCTGGCCGACCTGCTGCCCTATCCCGGCGCCACGCTGCAGCGCAGCTTCGGGGTGCGCCAGCACATCGAGGCGGCCGAGATCGGCGAGGGCGTGCGGCTGCCGACCCTGCTGACCACGACCTCGTTCAGCGCGCTCGGCTATTTCGTCGTCGCCGGTCTGGGCTATGCGCTGAGCACACGGATGTCGCTGCCGCCGCACCTGGACACGACCCAGGTGGTCGAGTTGCCGATGAAGAACCCGCTGCTGCACCAGGGCCGCTCGCACGTGATCTCCCGCCACGGCCGCATGCTGGCGCCCGCGGCGACCGAGCTGCTGCGCCGGATCGTGAGCGACATGGCCGGCACCCTGGGCGCCACGGCGCGGCAACCGGCGGGCTGACCTGACGGGTCAGGGGCGCGGCACGTACTTGTTGCCGGCCGCCTTGTCACGCTCGATCGCGGCCTTCAGGTCGTCCAGCGGCGCGGTACAGGGAGTTCAACAGCTGCTTCCCAATTGGGTCTTGCTCTGCTGGAGCGGCTTGACGCCACGCGCGATCAACGGACGCACCACCCGGCGGGCGAATGCCTCGCGTTCGGCGTCGCTGTCCTTGCCGTTCGTCGACACCTCGAAGGCCTGCCTGCCGCCGGGCAGGCTCCAGTGTTCGATCTTGAGCTGTCCCGAGCTCATCCGCAGCATGCTGCTGGTGCAGTCCAGCGGCTTGGCCATGAAGCGCGCCGGCAGCAGTTCGGCGATGTGGCCGTCGGCCTCGCAACTGCGCGAGTAGTTCTTCTTCCAGACGCCGTCCGCGCTCCAGCCGACGTCGACCTCGTTCTTCCGCTTGGCGTCGACCTGGAAGGGACAGCGCCAGTCGGCCTGGGGCCCGCGGGACGGGAAGGCGGCGGGGCTTCGCAGCTTGTACATCGATTCCATCTCGCCCCCCGAGAGCCGCTCGCGGGCGATCGCACTGGCGCCCGCGGGCGCATCCGTGGGCTGCTTGATGCTGAAATACCGGACCTCGAAGTTCTTGCGCTTGCCTTCGGGAAGGTGCAGCGACTCGGCGATCGCCTCGATCGTGGCGGGGCCGCCGTCCGCCGGGTCCCAGCGGATCGCGAACTCGGCATCGGCCGCCGCCAACGCCGCGCTGGCCGCCAGCAGGCACGCCGCCGCGAGCCCGATACGCTTCATGGGGGTCAGCCCTTCGCCTTGTCCTTGTGCTTCTTCGGCTTGTCGGCCGCCGCTTCGGCGTCGCCGTTGAGCACCAGCTTGCTCGGATCGAGCTGGCGCTTCTGCAGGTCGTGCAGCAGSCCSGCATCGCTGAGGTCGATCTTGTGGGAAGACTCCCAGTCGCGTTGCGCGGTTTCCTCCAGCCGCTGCACCGTGCCGGATTCGTCGGTCTCGATCGCCARYTCRCGSCGGCCGTCGAAGCTGCCCGGCGCCAGGTTGATCGAGCCCACGATGGCCCGCTTGCCGTCGGCCAGCATCATCTTCGCGTGCAGCTTCAGGTGCTTCATGGTGTGCACCTTGGCGCCGACATCCTGCAGGATCCGCAGCCCGCCCACGCCCTCGATCAGCTTCTCGGCCTTGAGCGARTGGGGCGGCTTGGTCAGGATGTGGACCTTGACGCCRCGGGTCGCGGCCCGCACCAGGCGCTCGATGATCACGGTGTCCTGGTAGCGCTCGTTCTGCACCCACAGCGAATGCTGCGCGCCGTCGATGAAGGCGGCCACGCGCTGGCGGCCGTTGTCGGGGCACCAGATCAGGCGCGACTCGGGATGCGGCGAGAAGTCCTCGTGCGCCCAGTCGGCATCGAAGCAGGCCACCATCTCGCGGGTCTCGAGGTCGTGCGTCGTGACGACCGCGTAGTCGCGYGTCTCGGTCAGGTCCTTGGGCTCCCAGTTCAGCGATTCGACGAAGCCGACCTGGTCATCGATCACCATCGATTTCTGGTGCGTCAGGTCGAACTTCGGATTGCTGTCGCGGACCTCGATGCCGGCGTCGACCAGGGCTTGCCGCGAGGCCTCGTTYTCGGCTTCGCCGGTGCGCCGCGCCGGGTTCAGCATCACGCGGACCTTGACGCCGCGCTGCTTGGCGGCRATGACCGCGCCGAGCAGCGTCTCGTCGGTGAACAGGAACATCCGGAYGTTCAGGRCGAGCTTGGCCGCGTTGATCGCGTCCAGGATCGGCTTGGCGGTGTCATCGGGCAGAACGATCAATCGGTGCGACATGRYTTCCTCAGGCGGGCGCGGCCACTGCGGCCGTCGGATTGTCAAACTGGATGCGATGCAGCTCGGCATAGACGCCGCCGAGCGCGACCARCTCGTCGTTGGTGCCTTCCTCGACCACGATGCCGTCCTTCAGCACGATGATCTTGTCGGCGTTGCGAAGCGTGCTCAGGCGGTGCGCGATCATGATCACGGTGCGGCCCTGCATCAGCCGCTCCAGGCCTTCGATGACCAGGCGTTCGGACTCGGTGTCGAGTGCCGCCGTCGGTTCGTCGAGGATCATGATCGGGCTGTTGCGRATCACCGCGCGCGCGATGCCGATGCGCTGGCGCTGGCCGCCCGAGAGCGTGTCGCCGCGTTCGCCGACCAGCGAGTCGTAGCCATGCGGCATGCGGCTGATGAACTCGTCGGCATTSGCGAGCTTGGCCGCGGCCACGATCTCCTCCCGGCTGGCGCCGGGCTTGCCGTAGGCGATGTTCTCGCCGATGGTGCCGCGGAACAGCACCGTTTCCTGCAGCACGAAACCGATCTGCGCGCGCAGCGAAGGCAGCTTCTGCCGGCTGATGTCGACGCCGTCGATCAGCACCCGTCCGGCGGTCGGATCGTAGAAGCGCGGCATCAGGCTGACCACCGTCGACTTGCCGCTGCCGGTCGGCCCGACGATGCCGACCACCTGGCCCGGCTTGATCGTRAAGCAGACGTCGCGCAGCACCGGGGCTTCGTCGCCATAGCCGAAGGCGACGTGCTCGAAGGTGATTTCTCCCTTGGCGCGACCGGGATCGATGGCGTCCGGATGCTCGTGGATGATGTCGTCGGCACCGAGGATCTTCTGGATCCGCTCGAGSGCSACGGTGGTCTGGGCGATGGTGCTGGCCATCCCGGCCAGRTCCTTGACGGGCTTGAAGAACTTGCTCAGGTAGGCGAGGTAGACGGTGAGRGCGCCGGCCGTCATGGTGCCGGCGATGATCAGYGCGGTGCCYTTCCAGAGCACGATGCCGGTGCACAGGGCGACCACCACGGCCACCACCGGCGACAGCAGCGACTTGATCTTGCGCGCCCGCAGCGCGGCCTCGGTGCTGGCATGGCTGGCGGCTTCCATGTGTTGCACCTCGAGGTCCTGTCGGCCGAAGGCCTTGATCGCACGCACCGAGCCCAGGCCTTCCTGGACCACCGCGACGATCTCGCTCTGGCGTACCCGCACTTCGCGCGTGACGTCCTTCACCGCCTTCTTGAAGCGGAATACGAACAGCAGCAGGAAGGGCATGACCGCGATCGCGATCAGCGTGAAGTCCCAGTCGAGCCAGATCATCAGGCCGAGCATGAAGACGATCGTGACGATGTCCACGATGATCGACAGGGTCGACGAGGAGGCGAAGGCCTGCACCGTCGAGACATCGCTGGTGATGGTCGACATCAGCGTGCCGGTCTTGGCGCTGTCGTAGAAGGCCAGCGAGAGCCGGTGCAGGTGCTCGTAGATGCGCAGCCGCAGGTCGTTGGCGACCCATTGCCCGATGCTGGTGGTGTAGTAGTTGTCGATGTAGGTCGCGATCCCGCCGATGACCGCGATCGCCAGGGTCGCGATACCGGCGAACAGCGCCACGCCCAGCGTGTGGCGGCCGATGCCGAGCTGATGCGCCCATTCGAGCCACGGCGGCAGGTGGTGCGTGCCGAGGGCATCGTCGAGCACCAGTTTCAGGGGCCAGGGCGCCGCCAGGCTCATCAGCACTTCCACCACCATCGCGGTCAGCACGATGGCCAGCCAGCCTCGGTAGGGCTTGACCAGGCCGAGCACCAGGCGCGTCATGTCCTGGCCCTGCGCTTTTGCCGCATGCTTGGCGGCCCGGGTGGCCGAGTGCTGCGGGGGGTCAGTGGCAGCCGGCGCTTCTGCGGGTAGTGGAGTTGACATGCGGAGGGCTGGTGAGTGGGGCGACTCTCAAAGTCAGGGGATTGTGAACTTAGGCGCGCAGCCAACGCAAGCATCGGGCTCGTCCTCTTTGGTGACCCGGGCACAATCCGCGCCATGAGGCAATGGTTGCGTACGCAAGGAGGCTGGTGGCTCGCATGGCTGCTGGCCGCCGGCACCGGCGCGGTCTGGCTCGCGCGCGGCGAGCTTCGGCAGTTGCGCGAGGATTTCGAGGTCAACGGCCGCATTGCCCATCGGCTCATGAGCCAGCAGGTGGTGCAGTACGACGCCGTACTGGCGACCCTGGCGCTGCTCGAGCCGGTGCCGGGCGCCGCCCGCTCCGAGCGCCGGCTGCCTTCGGTGTACCCCTCGATCCGCGATGTCGAGCGGCGCGAGGCGGATGCCGCGTGGCCGGAGCCCTCCCTGGCGCCGGCCGAGGCCCGTTCGCGCCAACTGCAGCGCCCCGAGTTCGTCGCCGACGACTTCGCCAGCGGCCGCTACCGGCTCGTGATCGGCGCGCAGCCGATCAGCTATGCGCTCGACATCGACCTGGCGACCGCGGTGCCGTGGCGCGACTGGCCGATGGATCCGAAGCGCAGCCCGGTGCGCGTGACGCTCGAGCATGCGGGCCAGCGCTTCGTGGTGCAGCCGGGCGCTCCGGCCGCCGATGGCGGCTGGCGCTTCGATTTCCGCAAGGTGCTGGCCTCGGAAAGCCAGGCCTTCGAACTGGTGGCCGAGCGGCGGGTCTCCTGGGCCGAATTGCCCTGGGCCGCGATGGGCGCCTGGTCGGCCGCGATGGCCCTGGCGCTCGGCGGCGCTGATGCGCTGCGGCGCCAGCGCATCGAGCGCCGCCGCGCCGAGGAACTGCTGCGGCTGGGGCAGGTCGCGCGGCTCAACGCGCTCGGCGAACTGGCGGCCGGCATGGCCCATGAGCTGAACCAGCCGCTGACCGCGGTGCTGGCCAACACCCAGGCGGCCCAGCGGCTGATCGCCGAGGAGCCGCCCGAGCTGGCCACCGCACGTTCGGCGATGAAGCAGGCCGCCGAGCAGGCGCGGCGCGCCGCGGACGTGGTGGGTCGGCTGCGCAGAGTCATCGAACGGCCCGACCGGCAGGCCGGGATGCGGCCGGTGGCCTTGCAGGAGGCGCTGCGCAGCGCGCTGCACCTGCTGGCCCCCGAGATGGCCCGGCGCTCGGTCTCGCCGGCCGTCGAAGATGCGGCGCAGGCGCCCGTGACGGTGCTGGCCGATCCGGTCGCGCTCGAGCAGATCGTCCACAACCTGTTGATGAACGCGCTGCAGGCGCTCGACCCGTTGCCGCCCGGCGAGCGCCGCCTGAAGCTCTCGATCGGCGCCGAGGCCGGTCGCGGCGTGCTCGGCGTCAGCGACAACGGGGCCGGGCTGTCGGCCGAAGCCCTGCCGCGCGTCTTCGAGCCTTTCTTCAGCACGCGGGAGGGCGGGCTCGGGCTCGGCCTGAGCCTGTCCGAGACGCTGGCCACCGGCATGGGCGGATCGCTCGAGGTGGCGCATGCCGTGCCGCGCGGCGCGAGCTTCACGCTGCGGCTGCCGCTCGCGAGCCCAGGCGGCCAGGAGGGGAACCCAGTGAGCCGCCGGGCCGCTCCCAAGGCGAATACCGAAGCGCTGCTGCGCGAAGGTTATCCAGTGAGCCGCCGGGCCGCTCCCAAGGCGAATACCGAAGCGCGTAGCGCGAAGCTATCCGAATGAGCGGCCCGCTGTCTCCGCTGATCCACCTGATCGACGACGACCGGGCGGTGCGCGAGAGCCTGGCGCTGCTGATCGGCACCGTCGGCCTCCGGACCCAGACCTGGGCCGATCCCCGCGCCTTCCTCGACGGCTTCGACCGCGCGAGCATCGGTGCCATCGTGCTCGACGTCCGCATGCCCGGCATCGGCGGGCTGGCGTTGCTCGACATGCTGGTGGCGCAAGGGGTCGACCAGCCGGTGATCATGCTCACCGGCCACGGCACGGTCGAGATGTGCCGGCGTGCCTTCAAGGCCGGGGCGGCGGAGTTCCTCGAGAAGCCGGTCGACGACGAGCAGTTGCTCGAGGCGCTGCAGCAGGCGGTGCGCAAGCACGTCGACTCGCGCGAGCGCACGCAGGCCGACCAGGCGGCGCGCGAGCGCTTCCAGCAGCTGTCCGAGCGCGAGCGCGAGGTGCTGGGCTTCATCGTCGCCGGCCTGACCAACAAGGAGATCGCGCGCGCACTGACCCTCTCGCCGCGCACCGTGGAGACGCACCGTGCCAACCTGTTCGCCAAGCTCGAATGCGATTCGCTGGCGCAGCTGATCCGGCGCTACGCCGGCCTGGTCGACGCCGCGGGCTGACTGCGCGTTCGGTGCGCGCTCGGTAGTTCTACGGAGCCGCGCGGGTAGCCGTACGAATGGCCGGCGGGGGCTGCGATGCCTACAGTGGCGGAGCCGTCGGCGATGTGCCGGCGCCACCATCCAAAACCCTTTTCGGAGAACTCCATGCAACCGTCCCTTCGCCTCGGCAGCCTCGCCGTCCTGCTCGCCGCTTCCGCCCTGGGCGCACAGGCCCAGACCGCGGCGTCGAGCCCGTCCGTGCGCGCCGAGAAGAACATGTCGCTCGAACTGGCGAACGAGATCGCCGGTGCGGCCGTCGCCGCCTGCGCCGCCAACGGCTACGCGGTCGCCGCCACCGTGGTCGACCGGGCCGGCACCGTGCGTGCGGTCCAGCGTGCCAACAACGCCGGCTCGCACACGCTGGGCGCCAGCGAGCGCAAGGCCTGGACCTCGGCCTCGGCCAAGACGCCGACCCTGGCGATGATGGAGAACGCGCAGAAGAACCCAGCGGCCGCCAACCTCGTGAACATTCCGGGCTTCCTGCTGCTCGGCGGCGGGGTGCCTGTCAAGGCGGGCAGCGAGGTCATCGGCGCGGTCGGTGTCGGCGGTGCGCCGGGAGGCCACCTCGACGAGCAGTGCGCCAACGCGGCGCTCGACAAGGTCAAGGGCCAGCTCGGCTGATTCGGATGAAGGCCCTTCTGGTGGCCCTCGCGTTGGCCGGCGCCTGGCTGGCCGCCCCGGTGGCGGCCCAGGTGGCGCCGACCCCCGCCGAGGTGCAGGCCTACGAGGGCCTGCATCGCGCGGCCTGGCGCGGCGACTTGCCGCAACTGAAGGCGCTGATCGCCGGCGGCGCCGACCTCGAGGCGCGTGACGGCCTGGGCCGCACGCCGCTGCACGTGGCGACCCACGCGCGGCAGCGCGAAGCCATCGGCATCCTGGCCGGAGCGGGCGCCAGGCTCGACGCATTCGAGAACGACCGCTACGACGCCGTGACCATCGCCGCGGTGGGCGACGATGTGCCGACGCTGGCGCTGCTGCTGTCCCTGGGCGCCAAGCCGGGCCAGACCACCAGCCGCTACGACGGCACGGCGTTGATCGCGGCGGCCCATCTCGGCCATGACGAGGTGGTGCGCCGGCTGATCGCCGCCGGTGCGCCGTTGGACCACGTCAACAATCTGCACTGGACCGCGCTGATCGAGGCCATCGTGCTCGGCGACGGCGGGCCGCGCCACCAGCGCACGCTCATCGCGCTGGTCGATGCCGGCGCCAACCTGCAGCTCGCGGATCGCCAGGGCCGGACGCCGCTGCAGCTCGCGACCGCCCGCGGCTACGCGCCGATGGTCGAAAAGCTGCGCGCGGCAGGCGCCAGGTAGCGGCGGCTCGGGGACAATCGGGCGGTCCTATTGAAGGATCGCAGGATCACGCCCCATGTACATGCCGCCGCAGTTCAACGTCAGCGACCGCGCCATCGCCGCGCGGCTCATGCACGACCATCCCTTCGCCACCCTGATCTCCAACGACGACGAGGGCTGGCCCTACCTGACGCACCTGCCGCTGGTCCTGGACGAGAGCGACCCGGACGGGCTGGTGCTCTTCGGCCACTGCGCCAAGCCCAATGCCCACTGGCGCTACCTGCAGGCCCGGCCCCGGGCGCTGGTGAGTTTCCTGGGGCCGCACGCCTACCTCTCGCCCTCGGTCTATCCGGACCTGGCGCGGGTGCCGACCTGGAACTACCTGGCCGTGCATTGCACGGTCGAGGCTCGCCTGATCGAGGGCGCCGACGAGAAGGACGCGCTGCTCAAGCGCCTGATCGGCCAGCACGAACCAGCCTACGCGCAGCAATGGCGCGACCTGGGGCAGGAGTTCCAGCACAAGATGCTCAACGGCATCGTCGGCTTCGAGCTCAAGGTGATTGCGCTGCAGTGCAAGGTCAAGCTCAACCAGCACCGCAAGGAATCGCACGCCGCGATGTTCGATACCTACCGCGAAGGCACTGCCGACGAGCGCGCGCTCGCCGGCTGGATGCAGCGGCTCGGCATCGCCGGGGAGGCCTGAGATGCGGATGTTCGGACTGGTCGGATTGCTGCTCGCCTTGGTCATCGTCGGGCTGCTGGTCAAGAAGCAGCTGGCCGGTGTCGCGGCGCCGGTGCTGCCGGCTGGCACGAGCGCGGCAGGCGCCGCGCCGGCGGGCGATGCGCGCGCGCAAAGCCGGCAGATCCAGCAGCAGATCAAGCAGTCGCTCGATGCCGCGGTGCAGGCACGGCCGGTGCCCGATGACAACTGACGCCGACTGGATGGCGCTCGCGCTGGCCGAGGCGCGGCAGGCTGCCGAGGCCGGCGAGGTGCCTATCGGCGCTGTGCTGGTCAAGGAGGGCCGGGTCGTGGCCAGCGGACGCAACGCGCCGATCGTGCTGCACGATCCGAGCGCGCATGCCGAGATCAACGCGCTGCGGGCGGGCGGGGCCGCGCTCGGCAACTACCGGCTCGACGGCTGCGAACTGTTCGTGACGCTCGAGCCCTGCGCGATGTGCGCGGGCGCCATGCTGCATGCGCGGCTGGCCCGGGTCGTGTTCGGCGCCGCGGACCCGAAGGCCGGCGCCGCCGGGTCGGTGGTCGACCTGTTTCGCGAGACCCGGCTCAACCACCGCACGGCAGTGCAGGGCGGCGTGCTGGCTTCCGAATGCCGGGCGCTCCTGCAAGGGTTCTTCCAGCGGCGTCGCAGCGCCGCCCGCGAAGCGGCCGAGCCCTTGCGCGACGATGCCCTGCGCACGCCGGCCGAGCGCTTCGCCGGGCTGCTCGACTGTCGGTTCGAGCCGCATTACGTCAGCGACCTGCCGAGCCAGCACGGCTGGCGCATGCACTACATCGACGAGGGTCCGCAAGACGCGCCCTGTACCTGCCTGTGCCTTCACGGACCGGGCGAGTGGAGCTACTTCTTCCGGCACCTCGCGGGCACGCCGGGGCTGCGCATCCTGGCGCCCGACCTGATCGGATTCGGCAAGAGCGACAAGCCCAAGCGCGAAGCGGTGCACCGGCTCGACTGGCACCGCGACCTGCTGCTCGACTGGCTGGAGCGACTCGCGCAGCAGCAACTCGCGCCCGGGCGGTTGGCATTGCTGCACAGTGCCGGTGCCGCGCCCTGGGCCGCCGGGCTGGCCGCTGCCGCGCCCGGGCGCTTCGTTTGCGTGTTGCCGGTTCCGGATGGCGCCGGGCCGGCGAGCGAGGCCTGGTGCGCTCCGTTCCCCGACCGCGGCTACGAGGCCGCGCTGCGGGCGCTGGGCCCGATCCCGAAGGGCGTGGGCGGCCCGACCCCCGAACAAGCGGCGACGCTGGCACGGCGGGCACGCGAGGCAATGGGATACTTCGCCCCGTGAAAAAGCACATCTACATCTATTCGCCCTCCAGCGCCGTGCGCGACAAGGCGGCCTTCAAGCGTGGCGTCAAGCGCCTTCAGTCCCTGGGCCACGAGGTCGAAGTCGACGAGGCGGCGCTCGCCACGCACCAGCGTTTTGCTGGCGACGACGCCACGCGGCTGGCGGCGATCTCGCGCGCCGCGGCCAGCGGCGCCGACGTGGCGCTGATCTCGCGCGGCGGCTACGGCCTGACCCGTATCCTCGATGCGATTCCCTACAAGGCCGTGGCCAAGGCGATCCATCGCGGCACCCAGTTCGTCGGACTCAGCGATTTCACGGCCTTCCAGCTGGCGCTGCTGGCCAAGACCGGCGCGGTGAGCTGGGCCGGCCCTGCGGTGGGCGAAGACTTCGGCGCCGAGGGGGGCGCCGACGACATCATGGAGGCCTGCTTCGACGATTTGCTGTCAGGACAGGGCGAGGGCACCGGCTGGCGCATGCCGGCGCGCGACAGCGTCGACCTGCCGGCCTTGCGCAGCATCCACGATGCGGTGCTGTGGGGCGGCAATCTCTGCGTACTGGCCAGCCTGCTGGGCACGCCGTGGTTTCCTGCCATCGACAAGGGCGTGCTGTTCCTCGAGGACGTCAACGAGCATCCCTACCGGGTCGAGCGCATGCTCGATCAACTGCGTCATGCCGGTGTGCTCGGGCGGCAGAAGGCGGTTCTTCTCGGGCAGTTCACCGGCATTCGGAAGGTCCCGCACGACCGCGGCTTCGGCATGCAGACCGTGGCCGCCCGCCTGCGAGGCTTGATCAAGGCCCCGGTATTGACCGGACTGCCCTTCGGCCATGTGCAGACCAAGGTGCTGCTGCCCGTCGGCGCCAAGGTGGAACTGGCCGCCGACGCCCGAGACGTCTTCATGGTCTGGGGTCATAGGCATTAGGCTCGCCCCCAGGTTGCCCCGCACTTCGTGTCGGGGCGCCCACCCCCTGCCGGGGGCGCTGCCAGCGGCCCGGCAAAGCCGGTTCCGCGGCAGCCCACGAACGGGCGTGCGCTACGCGCCGCCGGGGGAAACCGGGACACGGTGGATGTATTGATCGGCCGGCGCAGCCAGGCCCGTTGGTGAAACACCGCGGATCCGGCTTCGCCGGGCCGCTGGTGTTGCCCCCTGGAAGGGGGTGGGCGCCCGACACGAAGTGCGGGCAACCTGGGGGTCAGCCATGAACTCGGTGGTGGGTGCGGGGTTCCATCGAGCCAGGAAGGCCGCCCTTGAACAGGCGATTGATCTGGCGCATCTGCCGCCGGGCGGCGACTTCGCCATCGACTGCACTGAGTGCGGTCAGCACATCCTGGCGCAGGTACCAGAGGGCTTCGAGGTCGCCGGCGAAACGCACGCGTTGGGCGACGCGCTGCATCGTGTGGCCGCCGTGCACCTGCAGGAGCGACAGCATGGCAGTACGGATCTGCCCCATCTGGCGATCCGCGGAACGGCGAAAGCCGAAGCCGGGGAAGGACAGAAATCGAAGAAGACTGCTGGGTGACACCATGAGAGGAAGGCGTGTTGCCAAAACCTTGACAGGCGCTACGTTAAGGCTGGCCCCTGAGCCACACAAGCGGAGAAACATCATTTCATGTTCAAAAACWACATACTTCACGAATCTGCTCAAGCACTGGTTTAACAATTGATACCTTAGTTCTAATCTCTAAGAAAAAACGAGGCTTGCGTGGTGTGTCGAAATGAAAAAGCAACAGCTTGGCGCGCGGGCGCCCTGATTTGAGCGTTCGGGACCGTGTTTGGGCGCTGCTTTGCCATAATCGAAGCGCGAGAGCTACCAAAAACTGCACAACATGGGCGCCAATTCCACTGTCGTATTTGCCGATCTGACGGGAAGTACCAGAGTCTTCGAGGCTATGGGGAACGCGCGCGCCACCGAAACGGTGACGCGGTTGACGCAATGGATTGGCGGCGTGTGCGAATCCCACGGTGGCCGTGTCGTGAAATCACTGGGTGATGGGGTGTTTGCGATATTCGCGGAGGGTATGAGTGCGACCCGCGCCGTCGTTGAAATGCAGCGCAACCACCAGAAGCGGCTCCAGACCTGGCCGGCGCCCTTGCGCATGGAACTGCAGATCGGCGTGGCCAGCGGCGAGGTCGTCGAGGTCGATGGCGATTGCTATGGCGATGCGGTCAACCTGGCTTCGCGCCTCAGCGACCTGGCCGGGCCGGGACAGATCTGGGCCACCGAGTCGGTCATCGAGCAGTTGCATGGCGGCGAGGTTCGCCATCGCAGCCTCGGACCGATCAACATCCGAGGCAAGAACGAGATGCCGGTGGTGCACCGGGTCGACTGGCAGGACGAGGTGTCCGAGTTCCTCACCATGCCGGCGTCGCTGGTGCAGCAGCCGCGCGGCCCCGATTCATCCTTTGGCCAGATCGAACTGGCCTGGCTCGATGTCCGCTCGATGTTCAGCGCCTCCGAACTGCCGATCCACCTGGGCCGGGTCGACGAGGCGCAATTCGTGGTCAACGACCCGCGGGTGTCGCGGCTGCACGCGCGGATCGAGGCCCGCCAGGGCAGTTGCGTGCTGGTCGATGTCAGCACCTACGGGACCTGGGTTCGTTTTCACGGCACCGCCGGGGCCAGCGGCGAGATTGCGCTGCGGCGCGACGAATGCGTGCTGCACGGCAGCGGCGAGATCGGATTGGGCGCGCCGCTCAGCGACTTCAGCGCACCGACCATCTCGTTCAATACGACCGGCGGCAACGTGCTGCTGGCGCGCCGCGACCTGCGCTAGCCGCCGGCCCGTGCCGCCTCGACGGGGCGCAATACGCGGCCATCCCCGATGAACGACTCGCCGACCAGCATCTTGAAGCTGGCGCCGGGCTGAAACCTGGGCAGCGCCAGCTGCGGCGCAAGAAATTCCATTTCAAGCGCCTGCGTGCTGCCGCGGCGAAAGCTGCGCTCCGGCTGCACCCACCAGCGGGCCGAGAAAGCCTCGTTGCCAAGCACCAGCGCGCAGCGATGCTCCCCGGCGGGCATGGGCAGGTCTTCGGCCGGCAGCATCGGAGGACGCAGCGTCAGCTCGACCAGCAACTGCGGCATGAACACGGTCCGGTTCTCGAAGGGAGACCCCGCTGCGGCCGGGGTGGGGCGTCGAAGGCGCGCGATCAGCCATGAGATGACGTTGCCGATGATCGGGATCCACAGCAGCATCAGCAAGGTGCCGATGTCTCGCGTCGTCGAGCCCGGCACCGCCAGGTGGCGCACGATCGCCCCGCCGACGGCCACGCACAGCAGGATGATCACGATGAGCTTGCGTCGGGACTGGATGGTCGTCATGGGAGTGATTTTCGGCCGTTGAAGAGGCCGCCTAGCTTAACGGCCCGGCCGCGGGCACAACGCAGACCCACGCTGCCTGTTTCTGAGGCAACGGGGTGGCATCCCGCATGGGGCCATGCTTCGCGCACGGCCGTCCCGGCACTTCCCACAGTGTTATCCACAGAAAGCCGGAACAAGTCCGGCAGCCACGGCCTCAGGTGATCAACTGGTTCTTCAGCGCGTAGTAGGTGAGATCGCTGTTGGAGGCCAGGTTCATCTTCTCCATGAGCCGGCTGCGGTAGGTGCTCACGGTCTTCACCGACAAGGACAGGTGCTCGGCGATGCTGCCGGCGGTCTCGCCGGTCGCCAGCTTCAGGAAAACCTGGAATTCACGCTCGGAGAGCTGCTCGTGCGGGGCTGCATCGGTGTTGCGGTCGAGTTGGCGGGCCAGCAGTTCGGCCACGACTGGAGTGATGTAGCGCCGACCGAGCGAGATCGTGCGGATCGCTTCGACGATCTCCTTCGGATCGCATTCCTTGTTGAGGTAGCCGCTCGCGCCCTGGCGGATCAGGCTCATCGCGTAATGTTCCTCGGGGTAGCCGCTCAGGATCAGGATGCCGGTGTCGGGCGACTTGGCGCGCACCATCGCGATGGCATCGATGCCGCTCTGGCCCGGCATCGACAGGTCCATGACCAGCACATCGATCTCGTGGTTGCGCACCAGGTCGATGGCTTCGCGCCCGCTGGCGGCCTCGCCGACGACGCGCAGGTCCACGTGCTGCGAAAAGAAGTCGCGCAGGCCCGAGCGAACGATGGCATGGTCATCCACGATTCCGATCTTGATCATCGATTTCTCCTCGAGTTTTGGGTGTGGCCAGCATGCGGGCATCGGCGGCCGTTGCAAGTCTGCCGACGGCCCGAGCGCGCGTAGGAGAGGGGCGTCTGTGGGCCGGGCCATCGGATGACGCCCGGACCGTGCCGGCTCAGCGCAGCAGCACGAAGGCGGCGGCCGCTGCGGCGAGGCCGCCCATCACCAGCAGGGCCTTGGAAAAACGCGGTGCGCGGTTGGCCCGATAGCCGTCGAGACGGGCCGGGAGGGTGCGCACGTCGTCCATCGAACCTTGCGGGCGCAAGCGGTCGTCGGCCTCGATGGCGCCGAGGATGGCCGACAGGATGGCCTGGCTCTTGTCGTCATGCTCGGAGGAGGTCGGGGTCTCGCCGCGGGCCCGCTGCACATGGGCCATGAAGAGCTTGCCCTTGGCGGAGAGGCCGATGTCCTCGCCGCTCATGGCGAGCAGGCCATGCTCCAGCAGGGCCTCGAGGCCGCGCCGCACTGCGGGCCGCTCGTTCACCGGCACGCTGGCCTGCAGCCCGGTGCGCGACGTCTTGCTGCCACCCGAGACGGCCGAGCGCTGCCGCACCAGCGTGATCAGCACGCCGGTGAAAGTCTCGCGGTCTGAAAGTGCTTGTCCCATGGCCAGAGGATTATTCCCGCGAACGCGCAGCGGCGCGAGAGGGTAGCCACCGACCTTCCCATCGCCGGGCTGCCGAGCCGGCCACGACCTTCATCAGTTCCCGGCGGCCGCGTGCACCGACAGCGCGACAGCCACCACGTGCTCGGCCGTGAAGCCGAACTCTCTCTGCAGGGCCGCGAGCGGTGCCGAGGCGCCGAAGGTCTGCATGCCGACCACCTTGCCGATGGCGCCGACGTAGCGTTCCCAGCCGAAGGCCGAGGCTTGCTCCACGGCCACGCGCGCGGTCACGCCGGGCGGCAGCACGCTGGCACGGTAGGCCGGCGTTTGCTGCTCGAACAAGTCCCAGGAGGGCATCGAGACCAGGCGCGAGCGCAGGCCCTGGGCCAGCAGCGTCTCGTGCGCCTGCAGGGCCAGCGCCACTTCGCTGCCGCTGGCGATCAGGATCAGCTCGGGGTCGCCTGTGCCCGGCGCTTCGGCCAGCACATAGGCGCCCTTGGCGACGCCCGAGGCCGATGCGAGCCGGCTGCGGTCGAGGATCGGCAGTGGCTGGCGCGACAGCACCATCGCGGTCGGCCGATGCGGCGACTGCAGCGCCACACGA
The DNA here is from genome assembly GCF_056405295.1 of Variovorax sp. P1_H2. Taxonomy (NCBI): domain Bacteria; kingdom Pseudomonadati; phylum Pseudomonadota; class Betaproteobacteria; order Burkholderiales; family Comamonadaceae; genus Variovorax; species Variovorax sp. P1_H2. Next base: position 32,652 of record NZ_JBFUCJ010000023.1, read on the forward strand.
TAGGCCTCGACCACCTCGTTGGCATCGCCCGGACGCAGCACCGTGAGGCCGGGCATGGCGCGCAGCGACGCCAGCTGCTCGATCGGCTGGTGGGTCGGCCCGTCTTCGCCGTCGCCCATCGCATCGTGGGTGAAGACGAACAGCGACGGCAGTTCCATCAGCGCCGCCAGGCGAATCGCCGGCCGCGCATAGTCGCTGAAGATGAAGAAGGTGGCGCCGAAGGGCCGCAGCTTGGACAGTGCCATGCCGTTGACCGCCGCCGCCATCGCATGCTCGCGGATGCCGAAGTGCAGGTTCTTTCCGCCCGGGCTTGCGGGCTGGAATTCGCCGGCGCCCGGATAGTTGAGCGTGGTCTTGTTCGACGGGCCGAGATCGGCCGAGCCGCCGATGAACCAGGGCACGCTCTGCGCCAGCACGTTGAGCACCTGGCCCGAAGCGTCGCGTCCGGACAGGCCCTTCGGGTCGGCCGGAAAAACCGGCAGGGCGTGGTCCCAGCCGGCCGGCAGTTCGCGGCGCTGCGCCTGGTCGATCTCGAGTGCAAGGGCAGGGGAGTGGGCGCGCAGGGCGGCGTAGGCCTGGTTCCAGGCGCTTCGCGCTGCCGCGCCGCGGACGCCGATGCCGTGGTCGAAATGGGCCCGCACGCCATCGGGCACCCGGAACTTCGCGTCTTCCGGCCAGCCGTAGGCGCGCTTGACGAGGCGCAGTTCTTCATCGCCGAGCGGTTCGCCATGCGCGGCGGCGGTGTCTTGACGGTGCGGCGAGCCCCAGCCGATGTGGCTGTCCAGGATGATCAGCGTCGGCCGGCCCCGGGTCTGGCGAAACGTCGCCAGCGCTGCTTCGATCTGACCGATGTCGTTGGCGTCGCCGACCCGCAGCACCGCCCAGCCATAGGCCGCGAAGCGCATCGCCACGTCCTCGGTGAAGGTGATCCGGGTGCTGCCTTCGATCGTGATGTGGTTGTTGTCGTAGATCCAGCAGAGCCGGTCGAGCCCGAGATGGCCGGCCAGCGAAGCGGCTTCGGATGACACGCCTTCCATCAGGCAGCCATCGCCACAGACCGCGTAGATGTCGTAGTCGAACAGGGTGGGGCCCCCCAGGTCATAGCGGTTGGCGAGCCAGCGCTGGGCCATCGCCATGCCGACGCTGGTGGCGACGCCCTGGCCGAGCGGGCCGGTGGTCGTCTCGACCCCCGACACCCAGTGGTACTCGGGGTGGCCAGGCGCCTTGCTGCCGAACTGGCGAAAGCGCCGGATGTCGTCCATCGTCACGGCGGGTCCGCCGAGCAGTTCGTACTCGGCATTCACCGCCACCGTGCCGCTCAGGTGCAGCACCGACCACAGCAGCATCGAGGCATGGCCGTTGGAGAGCACGAAGCGGTCGCGGCCGGGCCAGATCGGGTCCAGCGGGTCGAAGCGCAGCACCCGGTTCCACAGCGTGTAGACCAGGGGCGCCAACGCCATGGGCGTGCCCGGATGGCCCGAGTTGGCCGCCTGCACGGCGTCGATCGACAGGGTGCGGATGGTGTTGATGCACAGCGTGTCGAGTTCGGCGTCGGTCATCGAGGACTCCGTGTGGGTGTCAGTGGCCGCCGGTTTTTTTTTCGACATGGCCGCCGAACTGGAAGCGCATCGCCGACAGCAGCCTGTTCTGGAAGTCGGCCTCGCCGCGCGATGCGAAGCGCTCGTAGAGGGCCGCCGTGAGCACCGGCGCGGGCACCGCCTCGTCGATCGCCGCCTTGAGGGTCCAGCGGCCTTCGCCGGAGTCCGACACGCGGCCCGCAAAGCCCGAAAGCGCCGGGTCCTCGACCAACGCGGTGGCCGTCAGGTCGAGCAGCCAGGAGGCGATGACGCTGCCGCGCCGCCAGACCTCGGCAATGTCGGGCAGGTCGAGGTCGTACTGGTAGTGCTCGGGGTTGCGCAGCGGCGTGGTCTCGGCGTCGATGTCGTGCCGGGCCTTGCCGATGTTGGCCGCCTTCAAGATGCCCATGCCCTCGGCGTAGGCGGCCATGATGCCGTACTCGATGCCGTTGTGGACCATCTTCACGAAGTGGCCGGCACCGTTCTCGCCGCAGCGCAGGTAGCCGTCCTCGGCCGTGCCGCGGTCCGCTTCGCGGCCGGGCGTGCGACCGATGGTGCCGGCACCCGGCGCCAGCGTCCGGAAGATCGGGTCGAGCCGCTGCACCGACGCCAGCGGACCGCCGATCATCATGCAATAGCCCCGTTCGAGCCCCCAGACCCCGCCGCTGGTGCCGACGTCGACGTAGTCGATCTTCTTCGCCGCCAGCGCCTTCGCGCGGCGGATGTCGTCGACGTAATAGGAGTTGCCGCCGTCGATCAGCGTGTCGCCGGGGTCGAGGTGGGGCAGCAGGGTGGCGATGGCCTGGTCGACCACTGCGGCCGGCACCATGAGCCAGATGGCGCGCGGCCGCTCGAGCCGTGCCGCCAGTTCGGCGGGCGACGAGGCGCCCGTGGCACCTTCCTCGACCAGCGCTCCGACCGCCTGCGCCGAGCTGTCGAACACGGTGCACCGATGGCCGGCGCGAAGCAGTCGGCGGACCATGTTCGATCCCATGCGGCCGAGGCCGATCATTCCGAGTTGCATGCTTGATTTCCTTGGGTTCAAAGAAGGGCGTTCTCGAAGGCGGACGACAGCCGGTGGTCGACGGACGAGGCGAGTCATCATGCACCGAAGCGCCTTGATTTGCTCCGGCCCGGCGCCGGCTTTGGGGACCGGGAATCCATAATCGGCCGGTCCAGGTCCCTCCTTCATTTTTGGAATCAACCCGAATGTCCACTGTCATCCCCGCCACACTGATTCCCGGCGACGGTATCGGCCCCGAGATCGTCGATGCCACGCTCGCTGCCCTCGACGCCCTGGGGGCGCCTTTCGAATGGGACCGCCAACTCGGCGGGCTGGCCGGCGTGCAGGCGGCCGGCGATCCGCTGCCCTCGGCCACCCTGGACAGCATCCGACGAACCCGACTGGCCCTGAAAGGGCCGCTGGAGACGCCATCGGGCGGTGGCTACCGGTCCTCGAACGTGCGCCTGCGCGAGGAATTCGGGCTCTATGCCAACCTGCGGCCGGCACGCACCCTGATTCCCGGCGGCCGCTTCGACAACATCGACCTGGTGGTGGTGCGCGAGAACCTCGAAGGCCTCTACATCGGCCATGAGCACTACGTGCCGATCGACGGCGATCCGCATGCGGTGGCGATGGCGACCGGGATCAACACGCGGCAGGGCAGCCGGCGGCTGCTCCAATATGCCTTCGAGACGGCGATCGCGACCGGCCGCAAGAAGGTCACGATCGTGCACAAGGCCAACATCATGAAGGCCCTGACCGGCATCTTTCTGGAGACCGGGCTCGACCTCTACGAACGCAAGTACAAGGGCAAGTTCGAGCTCGACACGGTGATCATCGATGCCTGCGCCATGAAGCTGGTGCTGAACCCGTGGCAGTTCGACATGCTGGTGACGACCAACCTGTTCGGCGACATCCTGTCGGACCTGGTCGCAGGACTCGTGGGCGGCCTGGGCATGGCGCCGGGGGCCAACATCGGTGCCGACGCTGCCATCTTCGAGGCGGTCCATGGCTCGGCGCCCGACATTGCCGGCAAAGGCATCGCCAACCCGACCGCGCTGATGCTGGCCGCGGCGCTGATGCTCGACCACTGCAAGCTGCCGGATCTGGCAACGCGCCTGCGCCGGGCGATCGACGAGGCCCTCAACATCGACAAGGTGCGTACCGGTGACCTGGGCGGGAGCGCCGGAACGGCGGCTTTCGCGAAGGCCGTGGTGGGTCGGATTGCCGCCGGTTGAGCGCAAGGGGCTTCGGCCCTTGGTTGCCGCTTCATTGATTTAACATAATCAACATTGTGTTGTCTGATGCTGTGAGCCCCAGGTTGTAATGTCGCATTTGGCCCAAATAGAAATGTCGCATCGTTCCTCGCTTCAGCCCCTGGCTGCGAGGTACTTCGATGGCAACAACGGCGGCGATCACGATGACCATGCGCGAAGTCGATCGACTCAAGACGGTCCAGGGCGTCGTGGACCGCATGACGCGCGCCGGTCAGGCCGCGCAGCGGCTGGGGTTGAGCCGACGACAGCTGGAGCGCCTGGTTCAGCGATACAAGGATGAAGGCGCAGCCGGACTGGTTTCGCGCCACCGCGGCCGTGCGAGCAACCATCAACTGGCTGCCGGCGTCGCCGAACGCGCGATTGCGCTCATTCGGGAGCGCTACGCTGATTTCCGGTCCGACGCTGGCGTGCGAGAAGCTCCGGGAATGTCATGGGCTGGTGCTTGGCGTAGAGACGATCCGCGGCCTCATGACCGCCGTCGGTTTGTGGACGCCACGCAAGCAACCCACCGCCAAGATCCACCAGCCGCGCAATCGCCGGGCGTGCGTGGGCGAGCTGATCCAGATCCTCGCTGGCGCTACGACATCTGAAAGCAGCGTTGACAGACGCGCACCTCTGAAGCCGAGCAAGAAGACTGCGCCGAACGTCGACGGGAGGAAGCGCCCCTGAAGCCTGATTGGGTCGGGCGCCTCAAGAAAGACATGACGCCATGCAAGCGATACGGTATAAATCGTTTACACCATTAGCTCGCACTCATGACGATTTTGATCATCACATCCGGCCGAACGCCCCCCGCCCGCACAGAGGCTCTTCCCACTGCCACCCCGCCGCCTTCGAAGACGGGCGCGAAGCCCGCAACGAAAAGGGCGGCAACGCCGGCACGCGAGGCGGTGGTGCCTGAGAAGGCACTCCAGCAGGAACACAAGCACGCAGCGAAGTTCCAATCCGAGGAGAAATCGAACGGCACCGCCAAGAAGCTCTCGGCCAAGGCTGCCGAGAAGTCAGCGACCGTCGGCAAGAAGGCGCTCAAGCCCAAGGAGAAGCTGGTGCGCGACAGCTTCACCATGCCGCAGGACGACTACGCACTGATCGCCAGCCTGAAGGACCGCGCGCTGAAGTTCAAGCGACCGGCGAAGAAGAGCGAACTGCTGCGCGCCGGTCTGCATGCGCTCCAGGCATTGCCGGCACCCGCCCTGCGCGCGGCGCTCGATTCGCTGACGCCCTTGAAGGCGGGCCGCCCCAAGCGAGACGCCGTCTAGGCGATCCATGATGGATGCCCGTTCGTGATCGCCTTTCAGGCCTTGCCGTCCGTGACGCCCACGGCGCTGCCGGAACTCGATGAACTGCAAAGGCTCACCGAACTCGGCGGACCCTGGATGGAGCGGCGCCTGCTCTGCGAGGTGGACGCCGGCGAACGACGCTTTCCCGTCCACGCCTACCTGCTGGGCAGCACCCGAAAGGACGCGCCGGCCGTCGGCATCGTCGGCGGGGTCCATGGCCTGGAGCGGATCGGCGCCGAGGTCGCGATCGCCTACCTGCGCAGCATCGTGATGCGGCTGCAGTGGGATGTGTCGCTGCACCGGATGCTGGAGACGATGAGGCTGGTGTTCGTGCCGCTGGTCAATCCGKGCGGGCTCTGGCTGGGCACGCGCGCCAACCCCCAGGGTGTCGACCTGATGCGCAATGCGCCCATCGAATCCAGCGAAGGAGTCCCCTATCTGATCGGCGGGCATCGGATCAGCGCCGCCTTGCCGTGGTACCGAGGCGCCAAGAAGGCCCGAATGGAGTGCGAGAGTGCGGCCCTGTGCCGCATCGTCGAAGCCGAACTGCTCGACCGGCCGCTCAGCATCTCGGTGGACTGTCATTCCGGTTTCGGCATGACCGATCGCGTCTGGTTCCCCTTCGCCCACACCGGACGCCCGATCGTGCATCTCCCCGAGATGCACGCCTTCGCCGAGATCCTCGACCAGACCCTGCCGCACCACCGCTACGTGGTCGAGCCGCAGAGCCGGCAATACCTCACCCATGGCGATCTCTGGGACCATCTCTACCTGAGCGCGTCCCAGCGGGCCGACAGCGTGTTCTTGCCCATGACGCTCGAGATGGGATCGTGGCGCTGGGTGCTGAAGAATCCGCGGCAGCTCTTCTCGCGCAGCGGCATCTTCAACCCAGTGGTCGAGCACCGGCGCCAGCGCGTCTTGCGACGCCATGTCGGATGGCTGGACTTCATCGCCCGCGCGGTGTGCAGCCACGCGCGCTGGATGCCGGCCAACGCACAGCGCGCGCGGCACCGGGCGAGCGCCCTGGTCCGGTGGTACGGCGCGCGGGCCTGATGCGGCGATGGACACCTGGATCCTGCTGCGCGGCCTGACGCGCGAAAGCGCGCACTGGGGCCGCTTCCCCGAGCTGCTGCAAGAGCGGCTGCCGCCCGGCGCCAGCGTGCTGGCAATCGACATCCCCGGAAACGGCCGCTTGAGGCAGCTGCCGAGTCCCACCCGCATCGAAGCCGCGACCGACAATTGCCGGCAGCAACTGCAGGCCCTTGGTGTTCAGCCGCCGTATCGCCTGCTCGCGATGTCGCTCGGGGCGATGATCGCCGTGGATTGGGCCGACAGGCATCCGGGCGAACTCGCGGGCTGCGTGCTGATCAATACCAGCCTGCGCGTCTTCAGCCCCTGGTACCAACGCCTGCGGCCGGCCAACTACGGCGCCCTGCTGGGTCTGCTGATGAACGCCGATCCCCGCCGCCGCGAGGAATTGATCCTGCGCCTGACCAGCCGACATCCGGGCTCCGGGGCGGAGGTCGTCGAATTGATCGACCGATGGGCCGCCATTCGCGAACAGCGGCCGGTCCGCGGCGCCAATGCGCTGAGGCAGCTACTCGCTGCGATGTGCTACCGCGCGCCGTCGCGGGCACCCGCCGTGCCCTTGCTGGTGCTCGCGAGCCGGCGCGATGCGCTGGTCGACGCACGTTGCTCGCGGCGCCTCGCGCATGAATGGCGCGCGAGAATCGCCGAGCACCCCACTGCGGGTCACGATCTTCCGCTGGACGACGCGCGCTGGGTCGTGGAGCAGGTCGGTGCTTGGCCGGAACGAGAGGGGCCGAATCGGAATCTCCGCGACTGAGGCGTGCGGCGCCGGCTGAAAGCCGCCCTCGCCTGTCGGTCCGGCATGCGGCGTCGACTTCACCACTTGCCGTCGGCGGGCCGCTTCGGCTGCTGGGGTTGCGCGGCCGCATTCAGCATCTGCAGCGCGTCGGGCCGCTTGCCGCGCTCGGCGAAGTCGGCGGCCGTCATGCCCTGTTCGTTCTTCATCGCCACATCGGCGCCTTCGTCGAGCAGCAATTGCACCGCGGCGGCCGAGCCGTACATCGCGGCCATCATCAGCGGCGTGGTGCCGTTCGGCGACTGGGCGTTGATGAAGGCATCCTTGTCGAGCAGTTGCTTCATGATGGCGATCTGCCCGCTGGTGGCCGCGTAGTGCAGCGGCGTCCAGCCCGGCTTGTTGATGTCGGCGTCGCGCGCAATCAGCTTGGTCACCAGATCCTGCTGGCCCTTGATGGCGGCCAGCATCAGCGGACTCTCGTCCTTCGAATTGCGGGCCTCGACATTGGTCTTCGGGAACGCGATCAGCACGTCGATCACCTTCGGCGAAGGCTCGCGCATCGCGATCAAGAGCGCGGTCTGGCCCTTCTCGTCGCGCGTGTTGGGGTCGAAACCCTTGGCCAGCAGGCTTTTCATGCCGCTGGCGTTGTCGGCACGGGCGGCGCGGAAGAAATCGTCGTAGTCGCTTGCGTGGACCGAAAAAGATGCAGCAAAAACAACAAGATAGGCGATATATTTAATGTATTTGTTCATGCTTTGACCCCGCTGAAGAGGGTCTCGAAATTGTCACTTGTCGCCTTGGCGATCAGCTCGACCGGCAGTTGGCGCAGCTGGGCGATCTGCTGCGCGACGAAGGGCACATAGGACGGATTGTTGACCTTGCCGCGATAGGGCACCGGCGCCAGGTAGGGACTGTCGGTCTCGATCAGCATGCGGTCCAGCGGCACGAAAGCCGCCACGTCGCGCAGGTCCTGCGCCTTCTTGAAGGTCAGGATGCCCGAGAACGAGATGTAGAAGCCGAGGTCGAGCGCTGCCCGGGCCACTTCGGCGGTCTCGGTGAAGCAGTGGAACACGCCGCCGGCCGCCCGGCCACTGCCGGTCTCGCCCTCTTCCTTGAGGATCGCCAGCGTGTCGGCCGAAGCTTCGCGGGTGTGGATCACCAGCGGCTTGCGGGTCTGCTGGGCAGCCCGGATATGGACCCGGAAGCGGTCGCGCTGCCATTCCATGTCGGCAATGCTGCGGCCGCCCTTGCGCTCTTCCATCTGGTAGTAGTCGAGCCCGGTCTCGCCGATGGCGATCACCTTGGGCAGCGCGGCGCGCTGCACCAGGCCCTCGACCGTGGGCTCGAGGATGTCCTCGTTGTCCGGATGCACGCCGACGCTGGCCCAGAAGTTGTCGTAGCGCTCGGCCAGGGCCTGAACCTCGGGAAACTCCTCCAGCGTGGTGCAGATGCACAGCGCCCGGTCGACCTGGGCGGCCGCCATCGCGGCGCGGATCTGCGGCATCTGGTTCGCGAACTCGGGAAAGGTCAGGTGGCAGTGAGAGTCGGTGAACATCGCAGGAAACGTCGTCGGAACGGCACGGCCACCGGGACAGGTGGCGTCGTGCCCGGTGGAGCAACGGGCCTCAGGCCGGCGCCGGGCCGCCCCAAGGCGGCCTGCGGCCCCCTCGGGGGGCAGCGACACACGAAGTGAGGAGCGTGGGGGCTCAAATTGTCTGGGTCGGGCGGTCGGAGGCCAGGGTGGCGCCCAGCGCCTCTTCGATGCGCGCCTTGAGCTGGCGCGACTTCTCGTCGGAAGGAAAGCGGATGCCGACGCCCGGTGCGCGGTTGCCCGCGGCGCGGGCCGGCGTGATCCAGGCGACCTTGCCGGCCACCGGATAGCGCTGCGGGTCGTCGGGCAGGGTCAAGAGCACGTAGACGTCGTCGCCCAGCCGGTACTCGCGCGAGGTCGGGATGAAGATCCCGCCTTCGGCGAACAGCGGGATGTACGCTGCATAGAGCGCGCCCTTTTCCTTGATCGCCAACTGGATGACGCTGGGCCGGACGGGCGCGGAGGGGGTGGGAGCGGCAGGTGTGTTCATGGGCGGCGGCGTCCCGAGTTTAGGGTGCTTCTCGCCTCGCTCACAAGCGCTTCGAGCATCAGGCCCGCATTGAAGGGATGTTCTGCGGTTTTTGCCGCGCTCGCGAGCGATCGCGACCAGCGCGCCAGCGCGGCCCGCGGCGGCGCGGCCGGCAGATCGGCGGGCTCGAAGAAACGCGGCGCGGCACCGCAGTCGATCGCCATCAGGTCGTGGCAAAGCTTCTGCAGTGCGCCGATGGCCTGCGCCGGCGCCTGGTCGGACAGCGCCCCGACCTCGCCGCGGGACATCGCCTTGGGCAGCAGCGCCCAGGCCTTGGGCGACTGGCCCTGGCCGGCGAGCCTCAAGGCGTCGCTGGGCCGGCCGCCGGCCGCCCGCAGCAGGCCCGGCGCATCGGCCGCGGGCACGCCCTGCCCCACCAGCCAGTCCTGTGCCTGGGCGTCCTCGGGCCAGGGCAGCGTGAAGCCGAGACAGCGGCTGCGGATGGTCGGCAGCAGTTGCCAGGCGGCTTCGCTGGCGAGCACGAAGCGGACGTCGCCGACCGGCTCCTCGAGCGTCTTCAGCAGCGCATTGGCGGTGATGTTGTTCATGCGCTCGGCCGGATAGACCAGCACCGCCTTGCCGCGGCCGCGGGCACTCGTGCGCTGGGCGAAACCGATGGCGTCGCGCATCGCCTCGACCCGGATCTCGCGGCTGGGCTTGCGCTTCTTGTCGTCGATGTCGGCCTGCGACTTCTCGTCCAGCGGCCATCCCAGGGCCTGCATCGCGGCCTCGGGCATCAGCACGCAGAGGTCGGCGTGGGTCCGGACCTGAATGGCATGGCAGCTCGGGCAATGGCCGCAGGCGCCGTGCGCCTTGGCCTCGTCCGGCTGCTCGCACAGCCAGGCGGCCGCCAGTGCCAGGCCCAGTTCATACTGGCCCAGGCCCGAGGGCCCCTGCAGCAGCCAGGCGTGGCCGCGCTGGCGCAGCAGTTCGGCCAGCGGCTGGCGCAGCCAGGGGGGGAGCGAATCGGCGGTCATGGGCACGCCCTTTCGACCAGGCCGCGTTCGGCCAGCACGGCCTCGACCTGCTGCCAGACCTGTTCGCGCGAGCGGTTCGCATCGATGCGGGCGAAGCGCGGCGCGGCGGCCGCCCGGGCGGCATAGCCGGCCGCCACGCGGCGAAAGAAATCGACCGGCTGCGACTCGAACTTGTCCGGCAGCCGGGCGCCGGCCAGGCGCTCGGCCGCGGTCTCGGGCGGCAGGTCGAACCAGAGCGTGATGTCGGGCTGCAGCAGCCCGTCCGGGGCGGCCTGCACCCAGCCTTCGAGCGTTTCGAGCACGGCCGTGTCGAAACCGCGGCCGGCGCCCTGGTAGGCGAAGGTGGCATCGGTGAAGCGGTCGCACAGCAGCACGTCGCCGCGCGCCAGCGCCGGCTCGATGACCCGCACCACATGGTCGCGACGGGCCGCGAAAACCAGCAGCGACTCGGTCAGCGGGTCCATCGGCTGTTCGAGGATCATGCTGCGCAGGCTCTCGGCCAGCGGCGTGCCGCCGGGCTCGCGGGTGCGCGTGACCGCGCGGCCCCGGGCCCTGAACAGCGCCTCGAGCGCGTCGATGTGGCTCGACTTGCCGGCACCGTCGATGCCCTCGAGGGTCAGGAAAAGTCCCTTCATTGGCCGCTCCGCTGGTTGGGTTCGGTGCCGCCGCCGCGCTGGTAGCGGTTCACGGCCCGGTTGTGCTCGTCCAGCGAACCGCTGAACTGGCTGCTGCCGTCGCCTCGGGAGACGAAGTACAGCGACTTGCTCTGCGCCGGCTGCACCGCCGCCAGCAGCGCCGCCTTGCCGGGCATCGCGATCGGCGTCGGCGGCAGGCCGTTGCGGGTGTAGGTGTTCCAGGGCGTGTCGGCCTGCAGGTCGCGCTTGCGCAGATTGCCGTCGTAGTGCGTGCCGAGGCCGTAGATCACGGTCGGGTCGGTCTGCAGCGGCATCCCGAGGCGCAGCCGGTTGGTGAAGACGGCGGCGATCTCGGCGCGGTCCTGGGCCTTGCCTGTCTCCTTTTCGACAATGCTGGCCAGGATCAGTGCCTCGTCGGGCGTCTTGAGCGGCAAATCCGAGGCCCTGGCGGCCCAGGCGGCATCGAGCTTCTTGTCCATGGCGCGCATCGCGCGCTGCAGCAGCGCTACGTCGGTCGAGCCCTTGGAATAGGTGTAGGTGTCGGGGAAAAAGCGCCCCTCGGGATGCACGCCCGGCCGGCCCAGCAGGGCCATCAGTTCCTCGTCGCTGCGCCCGACCGTCTCGGGCTTCAACTGCTCGGCCTTGGCCAGCGCCGCGCGCACCTGGCGGAAGTTCCAGCCCTCGACGAGCACCAGACTGCGCGTGGCTTCCTCGCCGCGCACCAGGATGTTGAGCAGCAGGCGCGGCGTGACGCCGCGCTCGAGCTCGTAGCTGCCGGCGCGCATCTGGCGGTCCTGGCCCGAGAAGCGGAACCACAGGTAGAGCAGCTGCGGCGGCACGTCGACGCCCGCATCGGCCACGGCCTGCGCGATGCCGCGCGGCGTGGCGCCGGGCTCGACCGACAGGTCGACGCTGGGCGCGGGCAGCTTGAGGGGCTGGTTGACCCACCAGAGGCCCGCGGCACCGGCGCCCAGCACGGTCAGGGCGGCCAGCAGGAAAAGAGTGAGGAAGAAACGGCGCACGGGTTCCGGGAAGGGAGGCGAACGGAAGACGGTAGCAAGAACGAGTAAGCCCTGCGGGCCGAACGGAACTTGGCCGGCCATGATAATTCAGCGATGACCTCTGTCGTACCGAATGGCGTCACCGCCCTCTCCCACCTCGGCGTGATCCGCGTCGAGGGCCCCGATGCCGCGAGCTTCCTGCATGGCCAGCTGACCCAGGATTTTGCATTGCTCGAGGCCTCCGAGGCCCGACTTGCCGCACTGTGCACGGCCAAGGGCCGCGTGATCGCGAGCTTCATCGGCATCCGGCCCGAACCCGATCGCATCGTGCTCGTCTGCAGCCGCGACATCCTGGCCGCGAGCCTCAAGCGGCTGTCGATGTATGTGCTGCGGGCCAAGGCCAGGCTCAGCGATGCCAGCGCCGAGTTCGCGCTCTACGGGTTGACCGGCACCGCACTGGCAGCCAACGGGCTCGACGCCGGCGCGTTGCCGGGCCGTGCCAGCACGATCGGCGAGGCGCACGCGGTCACGCTCTACCCGTCCGACGGCGTGCCGCGTGCGCTATGGATCGCTCCCGCCGGCAGCCCCGCGCCTCAGGGCACCGAGATCGACCTTGCGACCTGGCAATGGAGCGAGGTGCGAAGCGGCATCGTGACCCTCAGCGCGCCGGTGGTCGAGGCTTTCGTGCCGCAGATGATCAACTACGAATCGGTGGGTGGCGTGAACTTCAAGAAGGGCTGCTATCCGGGCCAGGAGATCGTCGCCCGCAGCCAGTTCCGGGGCACCCTGAAGCGCCGAACCTATCTCGTACAGGCCGGCGACGAAATTGCGGCCGGCGAAGATGTCTTCGCCGCCAACGATCCCGAGCAGCCGGTCGGCACCGTGGCCCAGGCTGCGCCGGCGCCCGGAGGCGGGTGGGCGGCGCTGATCTCGATCCAGATCGCGGCCATCGACGCCGGCGGGCTGCATGCGCGCGCAGCCGACGGGCCGGCGCTGACGGTGGAGCCGCTGCCGTACCCGCTGCTCGAGGACATCTGACGACGTGCCCCGCTACGTGGCTTTTCTCCGCGGCGTCAGTCCGATGAACGCCAGGATGCCCGAGCTCAAGCGCTGCTTCGAAAGCGCGGGCTTCACGGAAGTCAAGACGGTGCTGTCGAGCGGCAACGTGGTGTTCAACGCGCGCGCCGCGGCGCGCGCGACGCTCGAGCGACGGGCCGAGGCGGCGATGACGAAGGAACTCGGGCGCAGTTTCTCGACGCTCGTGCGCTCCGCCGATGCCTTGCGTGAACTGCTCGCGGCGGATCCGTACGCGGCGCACGAACTGCCCGCCGGTGCCAAGCGCGTCGTGACCTTCCTGCGCACGCCGCCCGACGCGAAGCTCTCGCTTCCGATCGAGGTCGACGGCGCGCGCATCCTCGCCATCGACGGCATGGAGGTCTTCACCGCCTACGTTCCGAGTCCGCGCGGCCCGGTCTTCATGACGCTGATCGAGAAGAACTTCGGGTCCGGACTGACGACGAGGACCTGGGAGACGGTGAGGAAGTGCGCGGTGGCGTGAGGGCGCTCCGGGCGACCGAGAAGATCGTAGCTTTCAAGCGACTTCGACCCATGATCGAGCTTCTTCGGCATCAGCGCGAAGATGGGCGCGTACCGCTCAGCAGCAGCGCCCCTTTCCGCCCCCATAGCGCGCCTCCAGCCGCTCCCTGAAGAACGCCTCGTAGCTCATCGCTTCCTGCCCCGGATGGGTGCGCGCCATGTGGCTCAGGTAGGCGTCGTAGTCCGGCAGGCCCACCATCAGGCGCAGCGACTGCGCCAGCGAGCGGGTCAGGTAGCGCCCGGTTTCGACCAGGCTGGCGCCGCTGCTTCTCATGCGACGGCCATCGGCTCGAAGGGAGTCTCGCGAGCGGTCGGATGGTTGGCGCGACGCGCAGCCAGTGCGGCGCGCACGCTGTAGACCAGCACGCTCAGCACCACGAAGATGAACAGCGCGCACAGCCCGGCGTCCAGCCGGTCGTTGAAGACGATCCGTGCCATGGCCTCGGGCGTCTTCGCCGGCGCGATCAGCACGCCTTGGGCCAGTCCGTCGGCGTACTTCGAGGCATGCGCCAGGAAGCCCACCTTCGGATCGGCCGAGAAGATCTTCTGCCAGCCGGCCGTCAGCGTGCAGATCAGCAGCCAGGTCGCCGGCGCCGCCGCCACCCAGGCGTAGCGCTCGCGCTTCATGCGGAACAGCACGACGGTGCCGAGCATCAGTGCCACGGCGGCCAGCATCTGGTTCGAGATGCCGAACAGCGGCCACAGCGTGTTGATGCCGCCCAGCGGATCGACCACGCCCTGGTAAAGGAAGTAGCCCCAGGCCGCGACGCACAGGAAGGTCGCGATCAGGTTGGCCGGCAGCGAGTCGGTGCGCTTGAGGGCCGGCACGAAGCTGCCCATCAGGTCCTGCAGCATGAAGCGCCCGGCGCGGGTGCCCGCGTCCACCGCGGTCAGGATGAAGAGCGCCTCGAACAAGATCGCGAAGTGGTACCAGAAGGCCATCATGGCCTGGCCGCCGATCACCTGGTGCAGGATGTGCGCCATGCCGACCGCCAGGGTCGGCGCGCCGCCGGCACGGCCGAGGATGGTGCTTTCGCCGACGTCCCTGGCGGTCTGCAACAGCATGTCGGGCGTGACGGCGAAGCCCCAGCCCGAGATGGTCTGCGCCACCGCTTCGGGGGTGCTTCCGACCAGCGCGGCCGGGCTGTTCATCGCGAAGTAGACGCCCGGGTCGATGCAGGCCGCGGCCACCAGCGCCATCACGGCGACGAAGGACTCGGCCAGCATGCCGCCGTAGCCGATGAAGCGCGCGTTGAGCTCGTTGTCGAGCATCTTCGGCGTCGTGCCGGAGGAGATCAGCGCGTGGAAGCCCGACACCGCGCCGCAGGCGATGGTGATGAACAGGAAGGGGAACAGGTTGCCCGACCACACCGGGCCGTTGCCTTGCGCGAACTGGGTCACGGCCGGCATCTGCAAGGTCGGCGCGACGAAGACGATGCCGATCGCCAGCGCGATGATGGTGCCGATCTTGAGGAAGGTCGACAGATAGTCGCGCGGCGCGAGCAGCAGCCACACCGGCAGGCTGGCGGCGATGAAGCCGTAGCCGATCAGCATCCAGGTCAGGGCCTTGCCGTCGAAGGTGAACATCGGGCCCCAGGTCGGGCTCATGCTGACGGCCTGGCCGCCGAAGATCGCCGCCATCAGCAGCACGAAGCCGATCACCGACACCTCGCCGATGCGGCCCGGACGGATATAGCGCAGGTAGAGGCCCATGAAGACCGCAACCGGAATCGTCGCCGCCACCGTGAAAGTGCCCCACGGCGATTCGGCCAGCGCCTTCACCACGATCAGCGCCAGCACCGCGAGGATGATGATCATGATCATGAAGGTGCCGAACAGCGCGATCATGCCGGGCACCGTGCCCATTTCCTGCTTGATCAGGTCGCCCAGCGAGCGGCCGTCGCGGCGGGTCGAGATGAACAGCACGATGAAGTCCTGCACCGCGCCTGCGAACACCACGCCGGCCAGGATCCACAAGAGCCCCGGCAGGTAGCCCATCTGCGCCGCGAGCACCGGTCCGACCAGCGGGCCGGCGCCGGCGATGGCCGCGAAGTGGTGGCCGAACAGCACGTTCTTGTCGGTCGGCACGTAGTCCAGGCCGTCGTTGTGGCGGTGCGCCGGCGTCTTGCGAGTGCCGTCGAGGCCGAGCACGCGGGTGGCGATGAACAGGCTGTAGTAGCGGTACGCGATCAGGTAGGTGCAGATCGCGGCGACCACGATCCAGAGCGCGTTGATGGCTTCGCCGCGCGACAGGGCCACGGTGCCCAGCGCGAAGGCGCCGACCACGGCCACGACGAGCCACACCAGGTGGCGACGGATGCTGTGCATTGGGAATGTCTCCGGGAAGTGAACCCCCGGGAGTTTGGCGAGCCGGCGGCGCGGCTGCATCGGTTGCACCGCGCGAATGGCATGCGCGGCATCACTTAAGGGATAACCCTTAATGTTGATCTCAACTGTTCTTGAATTCGCGGGCGTGCTCGACCGCGTACTTGATCAGCGCCGACTGCCCCTCGAGCCCAAGGCGCCGCTTGATGCTCTGCCGATGCGCCTCGACCGTGCGCACGCTGAGGCCGAGGTCGCGCGCGATCTGCTTGCTCGAGTCGCCGCGGCCCAGCGCCGACAGGATTTCGCTCTCGCGCGGCGTCAGCAGCGGCCGCGGCTGCTGGTTGGCGAACAAGCGATGCGACACCGCCGAACTCAGGAAGGTGCCGCCCGCCGCCACCGCCTCGATCGCGGCGACGATCTCGGCCGCCGGCGCGTCCTTCAGCACGTAGCCGCGGGCGCCCGCCTGGAGCGCCTGCTGCACGTACTCCGGGTTGTCGTACATGCTGAGCATCAGCACCCGCACGTCCGGCTGGCTCGCATGCAAGTGCGATGCCAGCTCGATGCCGCTCATGCCCTTCATGCCGACGTCGGCCAGCACCAGGTCCGGCCGGACCTCGGCGATCCCTTCCAGCGCTTCGGCGGCGCTTCCGGCCTCGCCGACGATCTCAAGTCCCGGCAGCGGACCCAACCGGGCCCTCAGGCCGTCGCGCACCAGCGGATGGTCGTCGACCAGGAACAGGCGGATCACCCCGGGCGCTGTCATGCGCGGGTCTCTTTCGCCACCGGCACCTCGGCCAGGATCGAGGTGCCGTCGCCGTCGGAGCGCACGCCGAGCGAGCCGCCGATGGCCTCCACCCGTTCACGCATGTTGCGCAGGCCGATGCCCCGCCTCGGGTCGAGCTCGAGCGCGGCGGGGTCGAAGCCGGTGCCGTCATCGCCGATCTCGAGTTGCACCGCCCGCTCCTCGAAGGCCAGCACGATGCGCACCTGCCGCGCCCGCGCGTGCTTGCGCACGTTGGTCAGCGCCTCTTGCGCGACGCGGAACAGCGCTGTCTTCGCCTCTTGCGGCAGTTCGCGCGGCCGACCCTGGAGCGTGACCGAGGCGGCGACGCCGCCCTCCTCGCCGAACTCCGCGCCCAGCCGTTCGAGGGCCGCCGGCAGGCCCAGCGTATCGAGCAGCGCCGGCCGCAACCGGTGCGAGATGCGCCGCACTTCGACCAGCGATTCATTGAGCCGCTGCAGCGCCTTGCCGAGCGCCGGCGGCACCTGCTCGCGGGCGCGCTCCAGCGCATCGACCGCGGATTCGATCAGCAGCTTGGCCGACACCAGCGTCTGGCTGGTGCCGTCGTGCAGTTCGCGCGCCAGGTGGGCGCGCTCGTCCTCTTGCGATTGCACGACCTGGCGCGCCAGCAGCCGCAGCCGGGCCTCGGCGATGCGGTGCTCGCTGAGGTTCAGCAGCAGGCCGGTGGCGCTGACCACGGCCAGGCACAGCGCGGCGATGCCGGCGATCCACAGCATCGTGGTCGTGACGTTGGTGTTCATCTGCCGGTCGAGCGCCTGCATCGCGGCCTCGATGTCGTCGAGGTAGAGACCGGTGCCGACCATCCAGTTCCAGCGCGGCAGCGCCGTGACGTAGCCGAGCTTGGGAGCGAGTTGCGCACTCGAGGGCTTGCGCCACTGGTACTCGACATAGCCGCCGCCCTCGCGGGCCCGGGCGATCAGGTCCTGGATGGTGAGGCGCCCCTGGGAATCGCGCAGCTCCCAGAGCGACTGGCCGACCAGTTCGGGCTGGCGCGAATGCATCAGCGAGCGGCCCTGCAGGTCGTAGACGAAGAAATAGCCGTCGTCGCCGTAGTCGAGCGCGGCCAGGCGGCGCAGGGCTTCGGCGCGCGTGGCCTCGTCGTCGAGCCCGGCGTCGTACAGCGGCCGCACGGTGCTGACCGCCAGGTCGACGTAACTGCGCAGTTCGCTGCGCCGCTGCGCCATGTAAGTCTTCTCGATCAGCGCGCGCTCGCGCTGCGCCAGGTCGCGCTCCTGGTGGCGCACCGCGAAGGCCACCAGCATCAGCGCCACCAGCAGCGGCGCTACGGCGAGCGCGACGATCTTGGTCCTCAGGTTCATGGGGCGGCAAGACTAACATTTGGCGGTGCTGGTGGCGCTTGGTCGCTGTCTTCGTGGGGCGCCGCTTCCTTCGTTGAGGTGTTTCCTTCGTTGAGGCCGCCCGGCACGCGGTACGGGCCGAACGACCCCACTGCGCCGGCCCTTCGGGCTCCCTTGCGGTGCTCGCTCCAGGCGGGGTCCGCGCGAAACTCGCTTCGCTCAAACACGCGCGRCCCTCTTTCCGCCTGAAGCTGCGCTCCTCAGCGGCGCAGAGGGGATCGCCCGTCCCGCACCGCATGCCGGGCTCCGGGGTGTGCGAAGAGTGCGTGCGCCTCCGACGTCGAGAGCCTGCGCGCAGGCGATGCGTTGGAGGCGAACAGTTCACCCCCAACGTGTCAGCGGTGGTGGGTGGTATGCCCTGGGCTGGCCGTTGAGGCACCGCCGAGCAGCGCAGCGGTGCGCGGATCAGGGCTCGCGACTGTTTGAGCGGAGCGAGTTTGAGCGAGACCCCGCGTACCGCGAGCAGCGCAGGGAAGCCGCGAAGCGGCCGGTGACGTCGGTCGGCCCGGGGCATACCGCCCGTCGCCGCCCCCTGGCCCTTCCACTCGCCCCAAGACTCAGGCAACCAGCTTGAGCAGCTCCGCAGCCAGTTCCTTCGGCATGTCGACCATCACATCGTGGCTGGACGGCAGCTTCACGACGCGCCAGCCGGCCGTGCCCTCGGCCTTGGCCGCGAAGTGGCGAAACGGGCTCGGGTCCCAGCCGTCGGCCAGGATGTAGAGCCGGTTGGCGATCTTGTCCCCTGCGCCGGTCAGCAGCAGCGGCATCTCGAAAGTCGCCAGCGCCTGCGGCCGGCACAGGCGGTCGACCCGCTCGCGGTTGGCTTGCGCGATGTTGAACATTTCGGCCGGAATGGGCTGCATCAGCCCGCTGTGGTCCTGCAGCGCGGTGCCGCGGAAGGCGCCGATGAACTGCGCGGCCACCTCCGGCGCCAGCGCCTTCGAGAGCAGTCCGATCAGCGAGTCGCCATGCCCGGGCAGGAAGGCGTCGAGGTACACCAGCGAGCGGATCCTGTCGCTCATGCGGTCGGCGACGCCGGTGATCACCATGCCGCCGTAGGAATGGCCGACCAGGATCACGTCGCTCAGTTCTTCCCATTCGATGCAGCCGCAGACATCGCGGATGTGGGTCTCGAGCGTGATGTTCTCGGCCGATTGGTGAAAGCGCTCGCCGACGCCCGTGTGGGTCGGCGTAAGCACCGTGTGCCCTGCCGCCCGCAGCGCCGCCGCGGTTTCCCTGTAGCACCAGCCGCCATGCCAGGCGCCATGAACCAGAACGAAGTTGGCCATCGATGTGTCTCCGAAAAATGGGAGCGGCCATCTTGAGCGGCGTCCATGCCGCGTGCCACCGGGTATTCCCGGCGCGAACTCGCCCGCGCTGCCGGGGCTGCTGCAGGTCGGGAAACACCGCGGATCTGGCTTTGCCAGGCCGCTGGTGTTGCCCCCGGCAGGGGGTGGGCGCCCGACACGAAGTGCGGGCAACCTGGGGGCGAGTCAGATTTTTCTGCGCATCTCGATGTGGGTGATGCCGGCCTCGTCGAAAGGCTCGCCGTGCGGCGCGTAGCCCAGCCGCCGGTAGAAGGCCTCGGCGCTGCGCTGTGCATGCAGCATCACCTCGCTGTCGCCACGCGCCGCGGCCGCCGCCTCGAGTGCGCGCAGCACCGCTTCGCCATGGCCGCCACCGCGCATCGCGCGATGCACCGCCATGCGCCCGATGCGCGCCAGCCCCGGCGCCTCGGCCACCAGGCGCCCGGTCGCGATCACCTGGCCCAGCCGGTTGCGCGCCACGGCGTGCAGCGCGTTCGCGTCGTGCGCGTCCCACTCCAGTTCCTTGGGAATGCGCTGCTCCTCGATGAAGACCTCGCGCCGCAGCTTGCCGGCGCCGTCGCCCCACTGCGCCCAGTCGCCGGTAGCGACCTCGCGCATCGGCTCGCCGGCCTCGTAGCCGGCGAGGATCTCGCGCAGCAGCGGCGGCACCGGCTTCGAGGTCTGCGTCGCCGGGTCGGCGAACACATAGACCAGTTCACAGCTCACCAGCAGCTCCTCGCCGCGGAACAGTCCGCCATGGAACACGATCGAGGAGTTGCCCACGCGCACGCTCTTCATGCCGACGTCGATCACGTCGTCGACCCGCGCCGAGGCGTTGAACTCGATCGTCGCCTTGCGCACGTACAGATCGCCTTCGAGCGCCTGCATCGCCTCCTCGTAGGGCAGCGCCATCGCACGCCAGTAGTCGGCGATCGCGGTGTCGAAGTACATCAGGTAGTGGGCATTGAAGACGATCTTCTGCATGTCCACCTCGGCCCAGCGCACGCGCAGGCGGTGGAAGAAGCGGAAGTCGGATTTGCGGTGGAGTTCGGTCATGGCGATCAGGGTTGCAGGGCTTGTCGGAGGGCCAGCGCGGCATCGGCATGGGCCTGCAGCGCCTCGGGAATGGCGCGGCCCATCTTGACGAATTCATGGATCACGCCGCGGTAGATTTCAAGGTCGACCGCGACGCCCGCGGCGCGCAGCTTGTCGGCGTAGGCGATGCCCTCGTCGACCACGGGGTCGATCTCCGCGAGGCCGATCCAGGCCGGGGCGACGCCTTCGACGTCGTCCGCGTGCAGGGGTGCGAAGCGCCAGTCGTCGCGCTCGGCGCTCGCGTTCACGTAGAGGCTGAAGAACCAGCTGATCAGCGCCTCGCCGAGCAGCGGGCCCTCGGCATAGCGGCGGTGCGAGGCCGTGTCCTGGTGGGCCGCGGTGCCGGGATAGATCAGCAGCTGCAGCGCGAGCGGCAGCCCGGCGTCGCGCGCCAGGATGGCGCAGACCGCGGCCAGCGTGCCGCCGGCGCTGTCGCCGCCGACCGCGATCCGGCTGCCGTCGAGGCCCCAATGCGCGGCGTTCCGCGCGATCTGGGCGAGCGCATCCCAGGCGTCGTTGGCGGCGGTCGGGAACTTGTGCGCCGGCGCCAGCCGGTAATCGACCGAGACCACGGCGCAGCCGCTGCGCTCGCTCAGCACGCGGCACAGCGTGTCGTGGGTCGCGATGCTGCCGACCGTGAAGCCGCCGCCGTGGAAGAACACCAGCAAGGGCAGCAGGTCGCGCGAAGGCGCATACAGGCGCACCGGCAGCGCATGGCCGTCGCGCGCCGGTACGCTGAGATCCTCGACGCGCGCCAGCTGCGGCTTCGGGACTTCGAGCACGCCGGCCCCCTTTTCGTAGGCGGCCTTGGCCTCGTCCGGCGTCAACGCATGCAGCGCAGGCCGTCGGGCGCGGGCCATGCGATCGATGACGCCGGCCATCTTGGGGGTCAGCGCTGCCATGGCCGGTCTGTACTGCGGGTGACAAGCGCAAGGGTTTCTTTCGTGTCCAAGGGCGTCGGTGCTTGTTAGATTCGAAGGATCGCATCGTACCGTCCGACACACCGGCGTCCCTCCCATGGCCCTCATCCAGTACCTGACCCAGATCCAGTTCGACTTCGGCGCCATCCAGCTGCTGCGCAGCGAGTGCCAGCGCATCGGCATCGCGCGGCCGCTGGTCGTGACCGACGCCGGCGTTCGCGCCGCCGGCATCCTGCAGAAGGCGCTCGACGCGCTCGGCGACCTGCCGGCCGCGGTGTTCGACCAGACCCCCTCGAATCCGACCGAGGCCGCGGTGCGGCTGGCTGCGGCCCAGTACCGCGAGGCACGCTGCGACGGCCTGATCGCGGTCGGCGGCGGCTCCGCCATCGACTGCGCCAAGGGGGTCGCGATCGCCGCCACGCACGAGGGCCCGCTCAMGACYTACGCCACCATCGAGGGCGGCTCGCCGAAGATCACCGAGCGCGTGGCGCCGCTGATCGCGGTGCCGACCACCAGCGGCACCGGCAGCGAGGTGGCGCGCGGCGCCATCGTGATCGTCGACGACCACCGCAAGCTCGGCTTCCACAGCTGGTTCCTGATGCCGAAGGCGGCCATCTGCGACCCCGAGCTGACGCTCGGCCTGCCGCCCCGGCTGACCGCCGCCACCGGCATGGACGCCATCGCGCACTGCATGGAGACCTTCATGTCGGCGGCCTTCAACCCGCCGGCCGACGGCATCGGCCTCGACGGCCTGGAGCGCGCCTGGGCCCACATCGAGCGCGCCACCCGCGACGGCAGCGACCGCGAGGCCCGGCTCAACCTCATGAGCGCCTCGATGCAGGGTGCGATGGCCTTCCAGAAAGGACTGGGCTGCGTGCATTCGCTGAGCCACAGCCTGGGCGGCATCGATCCGCGGCTGCACCACGGCACCCTCAACGCCCTCTTCCTGCCGGCCGTGATCCACTTCAACGCCGGCGCCGAATCAGTGCAGAAGGAGCAGCGCCTGCAGCGCATGGCGCAGGCCATGCACCTCGATTCGGCCGGCGATCTCGGCGACGCGATCCGCGACATGAGCGCGCGCCTGGGCCTGCCCAAGGGCCTGGCCGAGGTCGGGGTCACGCCGGCCGTCTTCGAGGCCGTGATCGACGGCGCGATGGCCGACCACTGCCACAAGACCAACCCGCGGCTCGCGACCCGCGACGACTATCGGCAGATGCTCGAAGCGTCGATGTAGGCCCTCAGCCGGAGGTCGGCGCCACGGCGCCGGCTTCAGCCAGCAGCCAGTTGCGGAACAGCGCCATCGCCGGACTGACCGGCCGCGACCGCAAGCGCGTGAGCCAGTAGCGGCCCGTCATCACCTCGATGGGCAGCGGCCGCACGAGCCGGCCCTCCTGCAGTTCGCGCTCGAACATCGAGGGCGGCGCCAGCGCCACGCCGGCGCCCTGCACCGCCGCCTCGACCATCAGCCGCGAGGAGTCGAACACCGGGCCGCGAATCGCCGGACAGTCGAGCCCCGCGGCCGCGAACCAGCCCGGCCAGTCTTCGGCCCGGTACGAGCGCAGCAGGGTCTCGTGCGCCAGGTCCTGCGGCCGGCGCACGCGGGTTGCGACCGCGGGCGCGCACAGCACGGCGAGCGGCGCGGCCATCAACGCATCGGCCTGCAGCCCCTGCCAGCTGCCGTCGCCGAAGCGGATCGCGAAGTCCAGCCCCTCGGCCGCCAGGTCGACCACGTTGTTGTGCGTCATCAGACGCAGGTCGATAAAGGGGCAGCGCTCGCGGAACAGCCGCAGCCTCGGCATCAGCCAGCCGACCGCGAAGGTGCCGACGACGCCGACGCTCAACACCTCGAAGAAGTGGCCGTTGTCGAACTGCTGGATCACGGACTCGATGCGGCCGAAGGCGTCGACCAGCACCGGCAGCAGCGCCAGGCCTTCGTCGGTCAGCGCCAAGCCGCGCGGCAGGCGGCGGAACAGCGCGACGCCGAGCCGCGCCTCGAGGCCGCGCACCTGCTGGCTGACCGCGGCCTGGGTCACATGCAGTTCGGCCGCCGCCAGCGTGAAGCTCTGGTGGCGTGCCGCGCATTCGAAGGCCCGCAGCGCGTTCAGGGGAAGATGGGGACGAGTCACCGAAGACAGTAGATTTTCTTGTGAGATATGCAAAATACCATCGTTTGTGCCGCCCTCGCGAATCGCCGAAAGTCATCGACTTTTCAGGAGAACGAATGATTCGACGACGACACTTCTCGGCCGGCCTGCTGGCATCCCTGGCCGGCGCCTCCGCCCTTGCCCACGCCGATGGCCAGGCCGCGCTGGCCAGCCGCCTGGCCGAGATCGAGAAAGCCAGCGGCGCCCGCCTCGGCGTCGCGGTGCTCGACACCGGCAGCGGCGCGCGCACCGGCCATCGCGACGCCGAGCGCTTCCCGCTGTGCAGCACCTTCAAGTTCCTGGCCGCGGCGGCGATCCTGGCGCGGGTCGACCGGAAGCAGGAGCGCCTGGAGCGCCGCGTGGTCTTCGGCACCGGTGACCTGGTGGCCTATTCGCCCGTGACCGAGAAGCGCGTCGGCGGCGCCGGCATGACGGTGGCCGAACTGTGCCGGGCGGCCATCACGCGCAGCGACAACACCGCCGGCAACCTGATGCTCGCGAGCCTGGGCGGCCCGGCCAGCCTGACGCGCTACGCCCGCACGCTCGGCGATGCGCAGACGCGGCTGGACCGCATCGAGACCGAACTCAATGAGGCCCGGCCCGGCGACCCGCGCGACACGACCATGCCCGGCGCCATGCTCGACGACATGCACAAGATTCTCTTGGGCAATGCCTTGTCGACCTCGTCGCGCGCGCAGATGGAGCGCTGGCTGGCCGCCAACGAAACCGGCGCCCAGCGACTGCGTGCCGGTGTGCCAGCCGACTGGGCGGTCGGCGACAAGACCGGGTCGGGCGACCAGGGCACGGCCAACGACATCGCGATCCTGCGTCCGCCGGGCCGGGCCCCGATCCTCGTCACCGTTTACCTGACGCAGAGCAGCGCGTCGATGGAGGCGCGCAACGCGACGCTGGCGTCCGTCGGCGCCGCGATCGCGCAGCCGGCTTGACGAGCAGAACGCTCAGTCCGGCTTCACGTTGGCGGTCTTGATGACCTGGGCCCATTTGGCCGTCTCGGCCGCGATGAAGGCATCGAATTCCTCGGGCGTGCTGCCGGCCGGGAAGGTGCCCATGGCCTCGAGCTTGGCCCTGGTCTCGTCGCTCTTGATGATGCGCGCCACCTCCTCCGACATGCGCTTGACGATCTCGCGCGGCGTGCCCGCGGGCGCCAGCATGCCGGCCCAGGTGCTGCCGGTGAAACCGGGGAAGCCCTGCTCGATGAAGGTCGGCACCTCGGGCAGCACCGGCAGCCGCCGCTCGCTGGCGACGCCGATCAGTCGCACCTTGCCCGCCTTCCCCTGGTTGATGAGCCCCGTGGGTGCATCGAAGAAAAGCTGGATCTGCCCGCCCATCAGGTCGGTCAGTGCCGGCACCGCGCCGCGGTACGGGATGTGGATCATGTAGGTCTTGGTGAGCGACTTCCACAATTCGCTCGTGAGGTGCGCCGCCGAGCCGTTGCCCGAGGAGCCGAAGCTCACCTTGCCGGGATTGGCGCGCGCATAGTCGATCAGTTCCTTCGCGGTCTTGAAGGGGGCATCGTTGTTGACCGCGGCGAGCAGCGGCGAGACGCCCATCAGCGAGACGCCGACCAGGTCCTTGCGCGGGTCGTAGGGCAGCTTGGGGTAGAGCGTCGTGTTGGCCGCATAGGCCGCGATCACGACGCCGAAGGTGCTGCCGTCGGGCGCTGCCTTGGCGACCGCGTCGACGCCGATCAGGCTGTTGGCGCCTGGCTTGTTGTCGATGACGATGGTCTGTCCGAGACGGCTCTGCAGGCCGGGCTGGATCAGGCGCGCCATCTGGTCCGTGAAACCGCCTGGTGTGTACGGCACGACGATGCGGATCGGCTTGCTCGGCCAGGCCGGCTGGCCCAGCGACGGCGCCGCGACCGAGACCGCCGCCGCTGCGGCCGAGAGGTTGAAGACGCGACGGGACAGGCGGGCTTGCGGCATGAAGGCTCTCCAGGATGTTCGAACCATTCTCAAAGGCGGCAGGCGGGCCGAGGCTCAGGGTTTGCCCGCCAGCCCGGGGCGCAGCCAGTTCACGCAAGACGCGGCGAAGCGGCCTCCCTATCGTCGCGGCACAAAAGACAGGGAGACAAGCAATGCTTGAACAGGAGTTCGCCTCGCCGAGCGCGCTCGAGCGCAACCTCATCGAACGGGTCTGCGTGGGCGACGTGCTCGCCCGCAGCGCCGACCTCCATCCGGACCAGGTGGCCATCGTCGATGGCCCGCGCCGGCTTCGATACGCAGACTTCGATCGCCAGGTCGACCGACTCGGCCACGCCCTGCTCGGCCTCGGGCTCGCGCACCAGGACGTGGTGGCCGTCATGGCGCGCAATTGCACCGAACTGCTGCTGACCTACTTCGCCTGCGCCCGAGCCGGCCTGGTCTGCGCGCCGGTCAACCTCGGGCTGCGTCCCGCCGAGATCGCCTGGTGCCTGCGCGATGCCGAGGCGCGTGTGCTGGTCATCGAAGCCGCGCTGCACGACACGGCCCGGACCGTGCTGGCCGAAGAAATTCCCTCGCTCGCGCATTGCTTCCACACCGGCGACGCGTTCGATGCCCTGCTGGCCAGCGGAAGCTGCGAGCCGCTCGAAGTCGAGGTCCGGGACCGCGACGTCGTGCAGTTGCTCTACACCAGCGGCACCACCTCGAAACCGAAGGGCGTGCTGACCAGCCACCTCGCGGTCACGATGGCGGGACTGTCCGGCGCGCTGTCGCTGCACGGCGGGCCGGGCTACACCGCGCTCGTCGCCTTGCCGCTGTTCCATTGCGCGATGCTCAACGGTACGGTGCTGCCGCTGATGATCATCGGCGGGACGCTGGTGCTGACCCAGGGCTTCGAGCCGCGGCAGGCGGCCACGCTGCTCGAGTCCGAAGGCGTCCACCTGATGGTCCTGCTGCCGATGATGTACGGCCTGCTGCTCGGCCACGCCGCGCTGCAGGGGCGGAGTTTTCCGGCGATGCGTCGCGCGATGTACGCGATGGCGCCGATGCCGCAGGAGCGGCTGGCGGCCATCCACGCGATGTTCCCGAATGCCGACGTGGTGCTCGGCTCGGGCCAGACCGAGTTCACGCCAGCGACCTGCATGCAGCGGCCCGAGCACCAGTGGAGCAAGTCGGCCACCTGGGGCACCGCCACCGCGATGACGCGCGTGGCCGTGATGGATGAACAGGGCCGCCTGCTGCCGCGCGGCCGGACCGGCGAGCTGGTCTACCGCGGCCCGCAGGTCATGAACGGCTACCTCCACATGCCCGAGGAGAGCCGCGCCTGCCTGCGCCACGGCTGGTTCCACAGCGGCGACGTGGCGCACATCGACGACGACGGCGCGATCTGGTTCGAGGATCGCTTCAAGGACGTGATCAAGACCGGCGGCGAGAACGTCGCCTCGGTCGAAGTCGAGCGCTGCCTGATGGAACACCCCGAAGTGGCGGAGGCCGCGGCGGTCGGGCTGCCGCATCCGCATTGGGGCGAGGCGATCACCGGCGTCGTCGTTCGCCGGCCCGGATCGACGCTCGACGAGGCGGCACTGATGGCGCACTGCGCCGCCCGCCTGGCCGGCTTCAAGACGCCGAAGGCGATCGTCTTCGTGCCCGAGTTCCCGCGCACCGGCACGGGAAAACTGCAGAAGCACCTGATACGCGGACAGCACAAGGACTGGTACCAGCGCTGAGCCGCGCTAGCATGCGCGCATGGCACACGATCACGACCATTCCGAAGACCACAGCGAACTCGGCGAGATGGACCTGCGGGTCCGCGCCCTCGAGACCGTGCTGACGCAGAAGGGCTACATCGACCCGGCCGCGCTCGACGTCCTGATCGACACCTACCAGACCCGGATCGGTCCGCGCAACGGCGCCCGCGTCGTGGCCCGGGCCTGGGTCGATCCGGCCTTCCGCGACTGGCTGCTGAAGGACGCCACCGCGGCGATCGCCTCGCTCGGCTACAGCGGACGCCAGGGCGAGCACATGGTTGCGGTCGCCAACACCGCCACCCAGCACCACATGGTCGTGTGCACCTTGTGCAGCTGCTATCCCTGGCCGGTGCTGGGCCTGCCGCCGACCTGGTACAAGAGCGCGCCCTACCGCTCGCGGGCCGTGAAGGATCCGCGCGGCGTGCTGGCAGAATTCGACGTGAAGCTGCCCGCATCGACGACGATCCGGGTCTGGGACTCCACCGCCGAGGTGCGCTACCTCGTGATCCCGCAGCGCCCGGCCGGCACCGCAGGGTGGAGCGAGGAAGCCCTGGCCGATCTCGTGACGCGGGATTCGATGATCGGCACCGGGCTGGCCCGCACGCCGGAGGCCGCGCCATGACCTACGTCTCTCATGCCGATCTCGGCGGCCGCGATCTGCCCGGAGCGATCGTTCCCGAGCCCGAGGGCGAACTCTTCCACGCCCGCTGGGAGGCGCGCGTGCTGGCCCTGACCCTGGCAATGGGCGGCACTGGCTCGTGGAACATCGATGCCAGCCGCAGTGCGCGCGAGACCCTGCCCGACTATGCCCAGCTGAGCTACTACCAGATCTGGCTGGCGGCGCTCGAGAAGATGATGGCCGAGCGCCTGCAGTTGCTGCCCGACGAGCTGGCCGCGGGCCGGATGCTGCATCCACCGCAGCCAGTCAAGCGTGTGCTGCATGCAGCCGACGTGCCGGCCGCGCTGGCCCGGGGCACCGCCACCGAGCGCCCCGCGACCGCACCGGCGCGCTTCGCGCCCGGCCAGCGCGTGCGCACACGCGCCGGCGTCGTCGATCACCACACGCGCCTGCCGGGCTACGTGCAGGGCAAGGTCGGCACCATTGAGCACCTGCACGGCATGCACGTCTTCGCCGATGCGCATGCGCAGGGGTTCGGCGAGCAGCCGCAATGGCTCTACACGGTGGTCTTCGACGGCAYGGCGTTGTGGGGCGACGCTGCCGAGGCCGGCCTCGGTGTCTCGGTCGACGCCTGGGAAAGCTACCTGGAGCCTGCCGCGTGAACCCGATCCCCCGGCTGCTGCCCGGCATGCCGAGCGACGACGGCGCCGAGCCGGTGTTCCGCGAGCCCTGGGAGGCCCACGCCTTCGCGCTGGCCGTGTCGCTGCACCAGCGCGGCCTGTTCACCTGGCCCGAATGGGCCGATGCGCTGGCCCGGCAGATCGGCGCCGCCCGGGCGGCCGGTGATGCCGACCTCGGCGACACCTACTACCGCCATTGGCTCGCAGCGCTGGAGACCCTGGTGGCCGCAAAGGGTGCGAGTTCGACGGCGGAACTCGAACGCTATCAGCAGGCCTGGAACCGGGCCGCCGACCGCACGCCGCATGGGCGCGCGATCGCGCTGGGGGAGCAGGATTTCGAGTGAGCCCTTGCGGCCTCAGCGCTTGCGCCCGCCCATCACCACCAGCACGCCGCCGACGACGATCGCACCGATGCCGGCCCAGACCGGCAGCTCGAAGTCCTGTTTTTCCTTCACCGCCAGCTCCACCGGTCCGATCTTGATCTGGTGGGTCGACTTGGTGAAGCTGACATGGCCGAGGGCGAGCGACAGGATGCCCGCGAAGATCAGGATCAGGCCGAGGATTCGGAATGGGGTCATGGTTGTCCAGTGCGACGGTGCAAGATTCGACTGTAGCGCCGAACCCGGCCGTGCATCACTGCTCATCGGCCAACGCCAGCAGCACGTCCAGCAGCACTGTCGCACCGCGTGCGAGATCCGAGGGCTCGGTGTGCTCGCGCGGGTTGTGGCTGATTCCGCCCACGCTGGGCACGAAGATCATCGCCGACGGGCAGATGCGGGCCATCATCTGGGCGTCGTGGCCGGCGCCGGAGCTCATGCGCCGCGTGGCATGGCCGCGCGCCGTGGCGGCTGCCTCGATGAGCCGTACCAGCCGCCGGTCGAAGACCACGGGCTCGAAGCGGACCAGCCGGCGGGTCTCGACGCTCACCGACTGCTCGGCGGCGAGCCGCTGCACGAACTCGGCCAGTTCCTGCTCGGCGCGTTGCAGGGTCCCTTCGTCGGTGTTGCGCAGATCGACCGTGACGGTCGCCCGGCCGGGAATGACGTTGATGAGCTTCGGGTGCAGGTCGATGGCGCCCACCGTGGCGACCTGGCTGCCGCCAAGGCGCTGCGCCAGTTCGCGCACGAACACGGCGATGGCTGCGGCGCAATAGCCCGCGTCGCGCCGCAGGCGCATCGGCGTCGTGCCGGCGTGGTTGGACTGGCCCACGATGGTGAACGCCTGCCACGAGATGCCCTGCAGGTCTTCGACCGCAGCCACGCTGACGCCCTCGGCTTCCATCACCGGACCCTGCTCGATGTGGAGTTCGACGAAGGCATGGGGCACGATGGCGCCGCAGGCCAGGTCGCCCGCGTAGCCGATCCGCTGCAGTTCGTCGCCGAGGCGCTTGCCGTCGATGCCGACCGTGTCCAGCGCGGTCGCCAGCGGGTAGCCGCCGGCATGGACCAGCGAGCCCATCATGTCGGGCTGGAAGCGCACGCCTTCCTCGTTGGTGAAAGCGGCCACTGCCAGCGGGCGCCGGGTGACGATGTTCCGGTCGTTGAGCCAGCGGACCAGCTCCAGGCCGGCCATCACGCCGTAGTTGCCGTCGTAGCGGCCACCGGTGGCCACGGTGTCGATGTGCGATCCCGTCATCACCGGTGCGGCGTTCGTCCTGCCTGGCCGGACGCCGAAGATGTTGCCGATCTGGTCGACCCGCACGGCCAGGCCCAGCGCGTTCATCCAGCTCACCAGCTGGTCCCGGCCTCGCTGGTCGGCGTCGGTCAGCGCCAGGCGGCAGACGCCGCCGCCTTCGATCGCGCCGATGGCGGCATGCGCCTCGATCCGGCGCATCAGCCCGTCCTGCGCAATGACATGATTCTCCTGCCAGGCCCGCTGGGCTTCCAGCACGGCCTCGTGGCCGCGGCCCACCAGCTGGGCGTAGACCGCCGGCGCCGTGGCCCCTTCGGTGTTGATCAGCAGCACGCGCGAACGGGCGTCAAGGGCCGCGGCCCGCCGCCCTTCGGCGCTGCCCGCCAGGACCTGCAGCGCCGCCAGGCCGGCCGCACCGGACTCGCCGGCCACGACCGGAATGTCGCCGAAGCGGCCCTCGGCCAGCACGCGCATCGCCTCGCCGGCCTGCGCATCGGAGACGGTCATGAACAGGTCCACCGCCGGCTGCAGGAAACGCCAGGCCAGGGGCGAAGTCTCGCCGCAGGCCAGCCCCGCCATCAACGAGTCGACGCTGCCGGTGGCCTGCGCCGGCCGACCCTGGACCGCGCTCTGCAGGAGGCAGTCGGCCTGCTCGGGCTCGACCACGATGACTTGCGGGCGCTGCTCGCCGTAGCGTTCCCAGAAGTGGCTCACGATGCCCGCGGCCAGGCCACCCACCCCGCCCTGCAGAATGACGTGGGTGTAGGGGCAGTCCGCGCCATCGGCCACTGTGTCCAGCAGTTCCTCGGCCACGACGCCATAGCCCTGCATGACGTCGCGCGGCACTTCCTCGTAGCCCTCGTAAGAGGTGTCGGACACCACCTCCCAGCCGTTGGCCCGGGCCAGCCGCGCGGCCTCGTCGACAGACGCGTCGTAGTTGCCGGAGATGCGCCTGATCTCGGCGCCGAACGCGGCAATCGCGTCCTCGCGCTCCACGCTGACCTTGGCGTGCAGGACGATCACGCAGCGGCAGCCGATGCTCTGTGCCGCGGCCGCCAGGGCACGGCCGTGGTTGCCGTCGGTGGCGCTGACGACGACGAAGTCGCGCAACGCCGCCGCGTGCCGGCCGGCGAACAGCGCCTCGGCAGTCCAACTGCGCTCGGGCCAGCGGCGCATCACCAACCGGATGAGCGCGTTGGGTGCGCCCAGCGCCTTGAAGCTGCCGAGGCTGGAGCGCCTGGACTCGTCCTTGACCGTGACCGATGCGAGCTTGAGCGCTGCGGCCAGTCCCGGCAGCGACCAGGCCGGCGTGGGGTGGGCGGCCAGCCGGCTCCAGGTCGACAGCCGAGCGCGGCTCTCGCGGCCGGCGGCCAGGCTCAGGATTTGCAGGAGCTCGGCGCCATAGCGGCGGCGGCTGGCGTGGTGGTTGGCAAGGAGCATGTCAGCAGGTAGAAACGGGACGTTGGGGAAGGCGAACGCGGGCCAGTTCGGCGAAGTAGCGGGCGCCGACCGGGACGATGCGGTCGTTGAAGTCGTACCTGGCGTTGTGCAGCGGGGTGGCGCCGGGGCCGTCGCCATCGCCGTTGCCGATGAAGACGAAGGCGCCCGGAATGGCTTTGAGGAAGCCGCCGAAATCTTCCGAGATCATCATCGGCGGCACGTCCGGCTCCACGTTGGCGTCGCCCACGACGCGCCTGGCAGCCTGGACGGCGAACGGCACGCACTGGGGCCAGTTCACGGTCGGCTCGAACGCGTGCGTGTAGTCGACGACGCAGCGGGCGCCGTGTGCGCGGCAGATGCCCTCGCAGACTTCTCGCAGCCGCTGCTCCAGCAGTGCCTGCACCTGCGGGACGTCGCTGCGGGTGTCACCCTTGATGACCACCTCGGTCGGAATCGCGTTGCGGATGCCGTCGGTCAGGAACTCGGTGCAGGACAGCACGGCGGAATGCCGTGGGTTCACCGAGCGTGCCACGATGGTCTGCAGCGCCAGCACGATCTCGGCGCCGATGACCAGCGGGTCGATGGCCATGTGCGGCCGCGCCGCGTGTCCGCCACGGCCGGTGATCCGGATGACGAAGTTGTCCTCGCTGGCCATGATCCCGCCCACGCGGGTCGCGATGTGTCCTGCCGGCATGCCGGGGATGTTGTGGGCGCCGTAGATCTCGTCCATGGGAAAACGCTCAAGGAGGCCGTCGGCCAGCATCGCGGCGGCGCCGCGTCCGTGCTCCTCCGCGGGCTGGAAGACGAAGCGGACCGTGCCGTCGAAGTCCCGGCGGCTGGCCAGCAGCTGCGCGGCGCCCAGCAGCATCGCCATGTGACCGTCGTGCCCACAGGCGTGCATGCAGTCCGGGTTGGCCGACGCGTACGGCCGGTCTTCGGCGGCTTCCGCCATCGCCAGGGCGTCCATGTCCGCACGCAGGCCGATCACGCCCGCGCCGGAGCCGACGCTGAGATTGGCGACCACCCCCGTGCCGCCGATGCCCCGGTGGACCTCGAGGCCCAGCATGGCCAGGATCTGCGCCACGCGGTCCGAGGTGCGCTGCTCCTTGAACCCGGTCTCGGGAAAACGGTGGAAGTCATGGCGCCAACGCACCCAGCCTGCTTCCAGGCCTGCCTCGGTCAGTGATTCAGTTGCGCCGCCCATCCCGTCTATCTCCTTGCCAGTGATGGATGGAATTCTTGGTGCAATATGGCGGGTCGTTTCACCACCGATTCGGCAGATGGTGACGTATTTGTCTCATCAAGATCAAGAAGCCTGATCGAATGTCTCGAACACCTGCCCAGAACAGTCTCCCGGTCGTCCTGGATGGCCTCGACACGCTGTTGCTGGACCTCCTCCAGCGCGACGCGTCGCTGCCCCTTCGCGCCTTGGCGGACAAGGCGGGCACATCGCCGGCCACGTGCCAGCGGCGGATCGCGCAGATGCGCGAGTCGGGCGTGCTGGTCAAGCAGGTCGCCATCGTCGACCGCCAACGGGTCGGCCGGCCGCTCACGGTGTTCGTCTCGGTCGAGCTGGACAAGCAGAATGCCGCGCTCCTGAAGCAGTTCGAGCAGCGGATGGCCGCCGAAGAGGACGTGATGGCCTGCTACGAGGTTTCCGGCGAGTTCGACTTCCTCATCATCGTCAACGCCGAGTCGATGGCGCAGTACCACGCCTTTACGCGCGAGGTCTTCTCTTCCAACCACAACGTGCGCAACTTCAAGAGCATGTTCGCGATGAACTGCTCGAAGTTCGAGACGCGCGTGCCGCTGCCGCCCGTGTCGCTGCCGATACCGGCCCGACAGTGAGGTGCTTCGAAGATGTCCTAGAGTGCCAACACGTCGCGCATGCTGCACCCGTCGTCCAGCCATTGCGCGAATTCATCCGCCAGCCGCCGTGACGCCTCGGCTGCGGTGCGCCAGGCCCTGATGCGCCCTTGCAGGTCGTTGCCATAGCGCAGGAAGTCGTTGCGATCCGGCAGTTTGCCGTCGGGCAGGCTCCGCACCCAGTCCGGGGCCGGCGCCAGCACCACCAGCACCCCACCCACGACGATCGCGCCGACACCGGCCCAGACAGGGAATGCGCCCACGCCCAACTAAGGCGTCGTCGGCACCGCGCCGAGGGGCGGCGTGCCCGTGCCCTCATGCATACGCAAGGAGCGGCCGAAAATCGCGCCTTGGCTCGTCACTCGCTGCCGCCTTCCATGCCGTCGTAGATGATTTCCTCGAAGGTGCTGTTGCGAATGTCGCTGTCCTGCATGCGGCCATCGGCCATGCGCCAGACGCCCGTTCCCTGGCAGCCGTCGAACAGCACGGTGGCCGACAGCGGAGCGCCACGCTTGCGCGGCCGTCCGACGACGAAGGTCATGCTGCCGAACTGGCAGTTCTCCACGGTCAGCCGCGTGCCCGAGACGAGGACTTCGCCCTGACCGGTGCAGCCCCGGAACGTGATCTAGCCCGTGCAGCCGATGCCCTCGAAGGATTGAGGCGCGGCAGCGCCGCCTGAGAACGTGCACTGTTCGAACACCACGCCCGTGCTGCCATCGCCTCCGCCGAAGATCGAGCGGCCCGCCGACTTGCACTGCGTGAAGCTGACGTTCGTCATCTTGCCGAAGTCGTGCACAGGCGCCAGGAAGCTGCAATTGACGAAGCTGCAATTGCTCATCGCGCTGAGCTGGATGTTCCTGGAGCCGGCGAAGTCGCAGCCGGTGAAGGTGAGGTTTTCCCAAACGCCCGCGAAGCTGCTGCCGGCCATGTCGGCGTCGGCAATGGTCATGGCCGAGGTGCCGCCTTCGAGCAGGCGCTTGTATTCGGGTTTGAGTTGGATGATGGGGGTGGTCATGGAAGCGTTCTTTCGAAGACTGCGGCTGTCTTTCCCGAGCGGCATCGGGACCGCTGGGGGCGCTCGGCGTCAGTCGCGGTCGGGGCCGGTGTCGTCTGCGCCAGTCGCGGTCCCGAGAAGTCGGATCACGCCTTCACCGTCGCTGCGAATGTGGATGTCCCGATTGACGGTTTCGAGGACCTTTCCGTTGCCGTCCATCATGAAGGAGAAGCTGCCGCCGCCCACAAACTGAATGTGGTGGGAAACGGTCTCATGGACGGTCGTGATTGCATGGCCCGTCACCAGTCGGAGATCGTGCAGTTCGATGCGGCTGATGGCGGGCTTGGTCGTTTCGATATTGCCGCCACTGGCAGTCGTGATGCTGCCGTCGAGGCGGTGGATGGCCACGCCCTGCTGGTCGGCCACGACGATGCCAATGCTCGTCACCGTGATTTGGGGCGGATCGCCGGGCTTTATATCGCTCGTATTGATAATTAATTCTTTGCCTTCTTCAATCGAGGCATGGCGAATGGTGGGCTCGAGAGTTTGTCCGTCTCTTTTCAATCTTTCCAACACCTTGAGCAACAGAATTCTCCACTCATTGGGTTGGTCAATCGGTTTTGTCATGCTTGTTGTCCGCTGATTGCGCTCATTTTCTAATTTTCAAGCAATGCCCCGTTTGCGTGCATACAGAGCAGGGCGAAGTCGAAGGAGGCGGCCTTCTAAGTTGATGCCAGTTACGGGGCAAACTTCCCGAAATGGCTTGCGAATGACATGTAGGCCAGCAGCAAGGCAAATTCAAGGGCTCGCGCTTGGCCAATAAAAAAAATTAAAAGTACTGACGCCTTGAAGAGCAAATTATTTGGAGCGGCAATCATGAGCGCCATTCCAGAAAATAAGGCGACCGTCGCGATTAGAAAAAGGATTGGGAAAAAATAGACATCTTCAAGACMGAGCAAATGGTTGCCAATGAAAATGGTGGCCGCAGCAGCCACCGCATAAAGTGCCAAGAAAAAGTATTTATTTATTGCCATTTTATTTATCGAAAATCGCAATTGCAGCCCTTCGATAGCCTTTTGAGCTAAATTCAGTTCCAGCTCGCGGTGGCGCAGACCATTTTTTGGGGTCATCATCCAGTGCCCGCAACTCTTGGACCAATGTGGAGTCGCAGACGGTTTTTGACGTTCCTTGGTCATAACAGAGATCATGCTCTTTGCAAATCGCATCGAGGCTGTCCACTGGCGGGGCAGTTCCAATGCCGCCTCCGGCCCTGCCTCCACTCCATTTTCCACCGCACCAGTTTCCATTCCTTGGGCCATCGGAGAAGGACCTCCCTTCTCCCGGTGAATAGATTGTTTCGTCCAGGCCCAGTGGGTCAATCTTTTTCGTTGGATTTGCTGGATACTCGAATTGATTGGCCCCGCCTTCCAATCCGATCGGATCTTTGGAGATGTACCTCCCCGCCTGCGGGTCGTAATACCGATACCGGTTGTAATGCAGCCCTGACTCCTCATCCCAGTACTGCCCCTGGAACCGGATGTTGTTCATGAACCCATCGAAGCTCGTCGCTTTCGCATGGCCGAAGGCCTTGTAGTCCCCTTCCCAGACGATCTTTCCCTTCTCGTCGGTCAGTTCCATCGGTGTTCCGAGGTGATCGCACTGGTACCAGGCCTTGCGCAGCGGCCCCCATTGATCCCCTTGCGCCTCGCGGCGCAACTGCACCATCGGCACGAAGCTCGCTCCCGGTTCATACAGGTAGTGAAACAACGTGCGTGCGCTGCGCTCCCAGGCCAGGGCATCGCCATCCCAGCCGAAGGTGGTCATGCCGTAGCCACGCTCGGTGTTGATGCGATGGAGTTCCGCAGCGCGCCAGCCCGAGCCGTGGCTGGAGTTCGGGTAGACGATCGCTTGGCTGTACTTGCCCAGGCGACGACCCAGCGGGTCGTAGAAGTAGCGCATCTCGGAGTCGTGCAGGTTCTCGAAGCGCCGCAGCCGTCCGAAGCCATCCCACTCGAAGAGCCGGCTGGGTTCGCTCGGGTGGTCAACTCGGACCCACTGGCCGCGCTCGTCATGCGTGACGCTCGCTTCGCCAACTTTGCGCAGCAGGTTGTCCAGCAGCGAGGAGGTCGGCGTGGGCACGGTGCGCAGCAACCCCCACTCCTGTGCCTTGGCCTGCGCCTTCGCCAAGTCCTCGGCCACGCGCTGCGGCTCGCCCAGCAGGTTGCCCGCAGGGTCGAACTCGAAGCTCTCCAGGCCCAGGCCGTTGCGCGC
>NZ_JBFUCJ010000024.1:0-65291 GCF_056405295.1 Variovorax sp. P1_H2
AACACCGCGGAACCGGCTTCGCCGGGCCGCTGGTGTTGCCCCCGGTAGGGGGTGGGCGCCCGGACACGAAGTGCCGGGCAACCTGGGGGCGAGCAACAGTGCCACCGCGGAACCGGCAACGCCGGGCCGCTGGTGTTGCCCCCGGCAGGGGGTGGGCGCCCGGACACGAAGTGCCGGGCAACCTGGGGGCGAGCTACATGAACGCGTCGTAGGCGGTCTTGAAAATCAGGGCGCCGACGACCACGATGAACACCTTGCGCACGAAGCCCGCGCCAT
Source organism: Variovorax sp. P1_H2 (assembly GCF_056405295.1). Classification (NCBI taxonomy): domain Bacteria; kingdom Pseudomonadati; phylum Pseudomonadota; class Betaproteobacteria; order Burkholderiales; family Comamonadaceae; genus Variovorax; species Variovorax sp. P1_H2. The sequence continues at coordinate 277 of NZ_JBFUCJ010000024.1, forward strand.
GCTTGATGGCGACCCGGGCGCCGATCACGCTGCCGGCCACGTTGGCGACGGCCATCGTCAGCGCCAGCGGCCACAGCACATGGCCCTTGAGCCCGAACAGCAGCAGCGCGCCCAGGTTGGTCATGGTGTTGAGCAGCTTGGCCGAGCCGGCCGCGTTGAGGAAGTCGTAGCCCAGCCAGCGCACGAACAGGAAGACGAAGAAACTGCCCGTGCCGGGCCCGAAGAAGCCGTCGTAGACGCCCAGCAGGGCGCCGATCGCCGCCGTGGCCAGCAGTTCGGCACGGCCGCTGAAGCGTGGCGCATGGTGGTGGCCGAGGTCCTTGCGCGCCAGCGTGTAGAGCAGCAGCGCGACCAGCACCAGCGGCAGCAGCTTGCGCAGGAAGTCGCCCGGCACCACGGTCACGGCCCAGGCTCCGGCCAGCGAGCCCGCGAAGGCCAGGGCGCCGGCCGGCAGCAGCGTGTGCCAACGCAGGCCGACCCGATGGTGGAACTGCGCCGCGGCCGCCGCCGTGCCCCAGACCGAGGCGCTCTTGTTGGTGCCCAGCAGCGTGGCGGGGGCGGTGCCCGGCAGCACGCTGAACAGCGCCGGCACCAGGATCAGGCCGCCGCCGCCGACGATGGAATCGATGAAACCCGCGAACAGCGAGGCGAGGGTCAGCACCAGAATTTCCATGGGGGGCCGGATTGTCTCATTCCGGATTGCTATCTATTTGATAGCATCGGCCGTTGCCGTCGCAGGACCTGCACCCAAAAAGAAAAGGCGCCGACTGGCGGCGCCTTGTTCAAAAAAACGGCATCTCGTGCGGATGCCTTGTCTGATCTGGTTCTGGTTCTTCGAAAGATGTCTCCTCGGTCCCCCGCGCTGCGGGCAGGCCCGTTTGCGAGTGCCGAGACTTTAGTTCGGCGCACCGTGCCAGTGCATCGGGGATTACCCGCCACTGGAAACAAATGGACACATCAAGATCTCACAGTGCCGCCTTGCGCACCCATTCGGACGCCTTCTCGGCCATCATCAGCGTCGGGCTGTTGGTGTTGCCGCTGGTGATGGTCGGCATGGCCCCGGCGTCGACCACCCGCAGTCCCTGGATGCCGCGCACCCGCAAGCGTGAATCGAGCACCGCCATCGCGTCGCCGTCGGCGCCCATCCGCGTGGTGCCCACCGGATGGAAGATGGTGGTCGCGATGTCGCCGGCCAGCCGCGCCAGTTCCTCGTCGGTCTGGTATTGCAGGCCGGGCTTCCATTCCTCGGGGGCGTACTTCGCCAGTGCCGGCTGGGCCGCGATGCGGCGGGTGACGCGCAGCGAATCGGCCGCCACCTTGCGGTCCTCGTCGGTGCTCAGGTAGTTGGGCGCGATGGCCGGTGCGTCGCTGAACCTGGGGCTCTTGATGCGCACGGTGCCGCGGCTGGTCGGGTTCAGGTTGCAGACGCTGGCCGTGAAGGCCGGGAAGCTGTGCAGCGGCTCGCCGAAGGCGTCGAGCGACAGCGGCTGCACGTGGTATTCGAGATTCGGCCACTCGTGCTCGGGCGAGCTGCGCGTGAAAGCGCCGAGCTGCGAGGGCGCCATGCTCATCGGCCCGCTGCGCTTGAACAGGTACTCCATCCCGATCTTCGCCTTGCCATAGAGCGACGAGGCCAGCACGTTGAGCGTGGGCGCGCCCTTGATCTTGTAGACCGCGCGGATCTGCAGGTGGTCCTGCAGGTTGGCGCCGACGCCGGGCAGGTCGGCCACCACCTCGATGCCGTGCTGATGCAGCAGCTCCGCCGGGCCGATGCCCGAGAGCTGCAGCAGCTGCGGCGAGCCGATGCTGCCGGCGCACAGCAGCACCTCGCGCGTGGCCTTCGCCGTGACCGTCTCGTGGCCGTCCCAGACCTGCACGCCGGTGCACCGCCGGCTGCCATCGGCCTGCGTCTCGAGGATCAGCTTCGTCACATGGGCGTTGACCCACATCTCGAAGTTCGGCCGCCCGTAGCAGGTGGGCCGCAGGAAGGCCTTGGCGGTGTTCCAGCGCCAGCCGTCCTTCTGGTTGACCTGGAAGTAGCCCACGCCCTCGTTGCTGCCGCGGTTGAAGTCGGTGCTGTGCGGGATGCCGGCCTCCTGCGCGGCCTGCGCGAAGGCGTCGAGGATGTCCCAGCGCAGGCGCTGCTTCTCGACCCGCCACTCGCCGCCGGCCCCGTGCATCTCGTCGGCGCCGAGGTAGTAGTCCTCGTGCTGCTTGAAGGCCGGCAGCACGTTGTTCCAGCGCCAGGTGTCGTCGCCGGTGAGGGCGGCCCAGTGCTCGTAGTCGCGCGACTGGCCGCGCATGTAGATCATCCCGTTGATGCTCGAGCAGCCGCCCAGCGTCTTGCCGCGCGGGTAGCGCAGCGTGCGGCCGTTGAGCCCGGCGTCGGGCTCGGTGCTGTAGAGCCAGTCGGTGCGCGGGTTGCCGATGCAATAGAGGTAGCCCACCGGGATGTGGATCCAGTGGTAGTCGTCCTTGCCGCCGGCCTCGATCAGCAGGGTGCGCTGCTGTGAGCTGCGCGTCAGGCGGTTGCACATCAACGCGCCGGCGGTGCCGCCGCCGATCACGATGTAGTCGAAGGTGGTGTCGCTCATTCGGGTCTTGCCTGTCTCTTGTCGTTATGGGAAATACGGCCGCCGGCGACCGGACGCTGCGCCGCCGTCGGCACCGGATTGTGGCAAACCCCCGGGGCTTGCGCGACCGCCTGCGCGCAGGGGCGGCATCCTGGAGGTCCGGCGCGGACGCCCCCGGTTACGATGTTGCGTCATTCGCTTCACGACCTGCCGCTGCCCTCATGCCGACCGATTCGCCGATGCCCGCCGATGCGCAGGAAGCGCAGGGCGCGCAACCGCGCGTCGACGAACGCGATCAGGACGGCGGCCGGTGGGCGGTGGCCACCGGCCGATGGACCGTGCTGGCGATGTCGTCGGCGCCGGCCTGGGGCGCGCTGTCGGACAGCCTGAAGGGCGTCCCCGCGCAGGAAGGCCGCCCCTGGGACTTGCGTCCGATCGAGCAGCTCGATCACATCGGCGCCCAGCTGCTCTGGGACCATTGGGGGCAGGCCTGGCCGGCGCGGCTCGAAATGGATTCGCAGCACAAGGCGGTGCTCGACCAGGTCGCCCGGTACACCTGCAGCGCGCCGGACGAGCCCCCGGTGACGCTGGCCGACCGCTTCAAGGCCTTCGCCCACAACGGCCCGCGGATGATGTTCGTGGCGCGCGATTTCCTCGGCCTCATCGGCCAGCTCACGCTCGACCTCGGCAAGCTGCTGCGGGCACCGCACCGCGGGCCCTGGCGCGACTTCTCGGGCCAGATCTACCAGTTCGGCACCACCGCGCTGCCGATCACCGCGCTGGTCGGCCTGCTGATCGGCGTGGTGCTGGCCTACCTGACCTCGCAGCAGCTGCGCCAGTACGGCGCCGAGACCTTCATCGTCAACATCCTGGGCCTGTCGCTGATCCGCGAGCTCGGCCCGGTGCTGGCGGCGGTGCTGATCGCCGGCCGATCGGGCTCGGCCATCACGGCGCAGATCGGCGTCATGCGGGTCACCGAGGAACTCGACGCGATGCGCGTGATGGGCATCCCGCACGGCTTCCGGCTGGTGATGCCGCGGGTGCTGGCGCTGGCGATCACGATGCCGCTGATCAGCACGTGGACCTCGATGGCGGCGCTGTTCGGCGGCATGATCGCGGCCGACCTGTCGCTCGACATCTCGCCCGCGTACTTTCTCTCGGCGCTGCCGCGCGCGGTGCCGATGTCGAACCTGTATCTCGCGCTGTCCAAGTCGGCGGTGTTCGGCATCCTGATCGCGCTGATCGGCTGCCATTTCGGCCTGAAGGTGAAACCCAATACCGAGAGCCTCGGCCGCGGCACGACCTCGTCGGTGGTGACCTCGATCACGGTGGTGATCCTGGTCGATGCGCTGTTCGCGGTGCTGTTCAAGGGCGTGGGGCTGCGCTGATGGTCGACAACTTTCCCCGCGACGCCGAACGCGTGGTCGAGATCCGCAAGCTCTGGACCGTCTTCCGGTCGCCCGACGGCGACCAGGTGGTGCACCGCGACCTCGACCTCACGATCGTGCGCGGCGAGGTGCTGTCGCTGGTGGGCGGCTCGGGCACCGGCAAGACCGTGCTGCTGCGCCAGATCCTCGGGCTCGAGCATCCGACCCGAGGCCAGGTCACGGTGCTCGGCCGGCCGCCGGGGCAGCTCAGCGCGACGGGCGCCGCCAATGTCGGCATGCTGTTCCAGCACGGCGCGCTGTTCTCGGCCTTCAGCGTGCTCGACAACATCGCCTTTCCGCTGCGCGAACTCAAGCTGCTGCCCGACGACCTGATCCGCGATGCCGCGCTGGTCAAGTTGCAGATGGTCGGGCTGAGTCCCCAGCAGGCCACCAAGAGTCCGGCCGATCTCTCGGGCGGCATGATCAAGCGGGTGGCGTTGGCGCGGGCACTCATCATGGACCCGCCCCTGCTGCTGCTCGACGAGCCCACCGCCGGCCTCGATCCCGAAAGCGCCGACGGCTTCTGCGACCTGCTGCGCGGCCTGCACCGCGAACTCGGCCTCACGGTGGTGATGATCACGCACGACCTCGACACCCTGTTCGACCTCAGCAGCCGGATCGCGGTGCTGGCCGACCACAAGGTGATCGTCGCGGGGACGACGCGCGAGGTGATCGCCTATCCGCATCCGTTCATCCACGAGTACTTCCTCGGTGGCCGCGGCCAGCGCGCCATGGAAGCACTGCATGAAGGGGCGGCCAGCCGGCCGGCCCCCTCGTCCGAAAGGTAGCCGCCATGGAAAACAAGTCCCATGCCCTCGCCGCCGGGGCCTTCGTGCTCGGCCTGGTCGCCGTGATCGTCGCGCTGGTGGTCTGGCTCACGCGCGACGACACGGTGCGCAACATCTACGAGCTGTCGACCCGCGATCCGGTGAGCGGCCTGCAGCCGCAGGCGATGGTGCGCTACCGCGGCATCGCGGTCGGCAAGGTCGCATCGATCGACTTCGACCCCAAGGTGAAAGGCAACGTGCGGGTCCGCATCACGGTCGACGAGCGGGTGCCGCTCACCACCTCGACCTTTGCGACGCTGAGCTACCAGGGCGTCACCGGGCTGGCCTTCATCGCCCTCGACGACAAGGGCGAATCGCAGGTCTCGCTGGTGCCGGACAACGACAATCCGCCGCGCATCCCGCTCAAGCCCTCGCTGCTGGCCCAGCTGCAGGACCGCGGCGAGCTCATCCTCGGCCGGGTCGAGGAAGTCACCAAGAAGGTCGACGCGCTGCTCGGCAACGACAACCAGAAGCGCGTCGCCGATGCGCTGGAGAACATCGCGAGCGCCGCGGCCAGCGCCAACCAGCTGACCAAGTCGCTCGACAACACGGTCAAGACCGGGCTCAACCCGGCGCTCAAGGCCCTGCCGCCGCTGGTGGACCGCACGCGCGAGACCATGGCCGCAGTCAAGGGCGCGGCCACGGACATCTCGCGCGTCGCCACCAACTTCAACGCGACCGCGACCCGCCTGAACGCCAAGGACGGTCCGATCGAACGCCTCGCCGACGGCACCAAGGCCCTGTCGCAGGCCGTCGATTCGTTCAACAACGCGACGCTGCCGCGCGTGAACCGGGTCGCCGACGACACCTCGCGTGCGGTACGCCGCCTCGGTCGCGCGGCCGACGGTATCAGCGACAACCCGCAGTCGCTGCTGTTCGGCAATGGCGGCGTGGTTGCCGGTCCGGGCGAGCCCGGCTTCTCCGCGCCGGCGGCGACCACGAGTCCGTGAAGGCCATTCCATGATTCCCATGAACGACGCTCTGAAGCATTCCCTCGCCGGCCTGGCCGCCGCGCTGCTGCTGGCGGGTTGCGGCGCGCTGCCCGACAAGCCGGCCCGGGCCGCCCTCTACGATTTCGGGCCCGGCAACACGGTGCCGGCGCCGGCTGCCGCCTCCTCGCCGGCCCCGCGCGCGCTGCCGATGATCGCGCTGGCCGAGGTCGATGYCAATTCGCGGCTCGACGGCACCCAGCTGCTGTACCGCCTCGGCTACGCGGATTCGAACGAGCTGCGGCCCTACGGCCAGTCGCGCTGGAGCCAGCCGCCGGCGCAGCTGCTGCGCCAGCGCCTGCGCGAGGCGCTCTCGGCCGGCCACACGGTGCTGGGCCCGGAGGAGAGCGCCCCCATCGCCCGCAGCGCGGGCCGCCTGCCCGACACCCTGCGCGTCACGCTGGAGGAGTTCAGCCAGTACTTCGAGTCGCCCGAGCGCAGCATCGGCCTGGTGCGCGTAAGCGCCACGCTGACCCGCAGCCAGACCGCCGGCGACAAGGTGCTGGCCCAGCGCAGCTTCACGGTCCGCAAGCCGGCGCCGACCGCCGACGGGCCCGGCGGCGTCAAGGCCCTGGCGGCGGCCAGCGAGGTCGTGGTGGCCGAGCTGGTGGCCTGGGTCGACGCGCAGTAGGCCGGCGCGTCCGAGACCATCGGCGAGCCATGCGCATCGGCATCATCTCCGACACCCACGGGCTGCTGCGGCCCGAAGCGCTGGACTTTCTGCGCGGCGCCGACCACATCGTGCATGGCGGTGACATCGGCGGGCCGGAGATCATCGACGCCCTGTCCGCGCTGGCCCCGTTGACCGTCGTGCGCGGCAACAACGACGGCGGCGCCTGGGCCGAGGCGGTGCCGGAGACGGCGCTGCTGGAAGCCGGTGGCCTGCGCCTCTTCGCGATCCACGATCTGGCGCAACTGCGCATCGACCCGGTCGCGGCCGGCATTCGCGTCGTGGTGTCCGGCCATTCGCACCGCCCGCGGGCCGAGCAGCGCGGCCCGGTGCTCTATCTGAATCCGGGCAGTGCGGGGCCGCGCCGCTTCAGGCTGCCGGTCTCGGTGGCCGAACTGCGGTTCGACGGCGAGGCGATCGTGCCGCGCATCGTCGAGCTGGGCGCGTAGCGCTCAGGTGGCGCGGTGCAGCACCGGGAACAGGGTGCCCAGTCCGTCGGCCATCACCTCGACCGCCAGCGCCGCCAGGATCAGGCCCATCAGCCGCGTCATGACGTTGATGCCGGTCTTGCCGAGCACCCGCGCGATCGGTTCGGCCAGCGAGAAGGTGACGCCGGTCGCCAGGCCGATCACCACACCGTAGCCGACCAGGATCGCGAGCTCCCAGACATGCTGCGTGCGGTCGGCGAAGATGACCACCGTCGACATGGTGGCCGGGCCGGTCAGCAGCGGGATGGTCAGCGGCACGACCGCGATCGAGGCGCCGAGCGATGCCTTCACCTCCGTCGCGCGGATCTCGTCCTTGTTGGTCTTCGACTCCGCCGGCTCGGCGTTCAGCATGGAGAGCGAGCTGATCAGCAGCAGCATGCCGCCGCCAACCTGGAAGCTCGCGATCGAGATGCCGAAGAAGGACAGCAGCTGCAGCCCCAGCAGCGCGCTGACCGCGATCACGATGAAGGCGCTGAAGGCCGACACCCAGGCGGTGCGCTTGCGCTGCTGGTCGGTGCAGCCCTGCGTGTAGTGGATGAAGAAGGGGACGATCGCCAGCGGGTTCACGATGGCCAGCAGCGTGATCAGCGGCTTGATCAGGTCCATCGCAGGGGGTGCCATCAGCGTCCGCCCGTGATGTCGAGGAAGCTTCCGGTGACGTAGCCGGCCTCGGCCGACAGCAGCCACAGGATGCCGTGGGCCACCTCGTCGGCGCTGCCGGTGCGTTTCATCGGCACGGTCGAGGCGAGCTGGAAGGCGCGGTCGGGCAGGCCGCCCGAGGCGTGGATCTCGGTGTCGATCAGGCCGGGGCGCACCGCGTTGACGCGGATGCCTTCCTCGGCCACCTCCTTGGCTAGGCCGATCGTGAAGCTCTCGATCGCGCCCTTGCTGGCGGCGTAGTCCACGTACTGGCCGGGCGAGCCCAGGCGCGCGGCGGCGCTGGAGAGGTTGACGATCGCGCCGCCGCTGCCGCCATGCCTCGTGCTCATGCGCCGCACGGCCTCGCGAGCGCAGACGAAGCTGCCGATGACGTTGATGCGCAGCATGCGCTCGAGCCGCGCCACGCTCATCTCGTCGACCCGGGCCTGCGTGTCGACCACGCCGGCGTTGTTGACCAGCGCCGTCAGGCGCCCCAGCTTGGCGTCGACCTTCTCGAACATCGCCAGCACCTGGGACTCGTCGCCGACGTCGGCCTGCACCGTGATCGCGGTGCCGCCTGCGGCCCGGATGCAGCGCACCACCTCGTCGGCAGCCAGCGAGTTGCTGGCATAGTTGACGGCCACCGCCCAGCCGCGGCGGGCGGCCTGCAGCGCGGTCGCGGCGCCGATGCCGCGGCTGCCGCCGGTGATCAGAAGTACATGGTCCAAATCCCACCTCCTGCACGGAAGCCGTGCCTCAGTTAAAACCGTCTGCGTCGGATTACATCATCGAGGAGACGCTCTTGAGCCGCACCATCGACTACTACTTCACGCCGCAAAGCCCCTGGACCTACCTCGGCCATGCGCGCTTCGCCGCCATCGCGAAGGCCGCCGGCGCCACGGTGCGCGTCCGGCCGATCGATTTCGGCGCCGTGTTCCCGGTCTCGGGCGGATTGCCGCTCGGCAAGCGGGCGCCGCAGCGGCAGGCCTATCGCCTGGTCGACCTGGCGCGCTTCTCGAAGTACCTCGACATCGAGCTCAATCCCAAACCCAAGTTCTTCCCGGTCGCCAGCGACGATGCAGCCCGGCTGATCATCGCCGCCGACCTGCACGATGGCATCGAGGCCGCGATGAAGATCTGCGGCGCCGTGTTCGCGGCGGTCTGGGTGCAGGAGCGCAACATCGCCGACCCGAAGGTGCTGGAGGCACTGGCGGCAGAATGCGGGCTCGACGCGCGCCGGGTCGACCAGGCGCAGAGCCAGGCGGTGCAGGAGCGCTACGAGGACTACACCCAGCAGGCCATCGACGGCAAGGTCTTCGGCGCCCCGAGCTACGTGATCGACGGCGAGATCTTCTGGGGCCAGGACCGGCTCGATTTCGTCGAACGCGCATTGAAGAAACAACAACCATCCCGCCAAGGAGCATGACCATGGGTCAATTCATCGATCTCACCGCCAAGGACGGCTTCACCTTTCCCGCCTACGTCGCCGAGCCGGCGGACAAGCCCAGGGGCGCGGTGGTCGTGGTGCAGGAGATCTTCGGCGTCAACTCGCACATCCGCTCGGTGGCCGACGGCTACGCGGCCGAGGGCTACCTGGCGGTCGCGCCGGCCACCTTCCATCGCGTGAAGCAGGGCGTCGAACTGGGCTACGCCGAGGACGACATGAAGGCCGGCTTCGGGCTCAAGACCGCGGTCGAGGCGCTGCCCGCCCCGGGCGTGCTGCAGGACCTCCAGGCCGCGGTCGACTACGCGGCGCGGGCCGGCAAGGTGGGCATCGTGGGCTACTGCTGGGGCGGGCTCCTGACCTGGCGCGCGGCGGCTGAGGTGTCGGGCCTGGCCGCCGCCGCGCCGTACTACGGCGGCGGCATGACCACCCCGGAGGAAAGTGCGCGCAAGCCCAAGGTGCCGGTGCTGGTCCACTTCGGCAACAACGACCACTGGATTCCGCTCGACACCGTCGACGCCTTCAAGAAGGCGCATCCGGACGTCGAGGTGCATGTCTACGCATGCGGCCACGGTTTCAACTGCGACCAGCGCGGCTCCTACGACGCGGCCGCCGCCAAGCTGGCGAAGGAGCGCACTCTGGCTTTCTTCGCCAAGCAGCTCGGCTGAGCGGGGCGCGAGCCGTGGCTGGCCGGCGCTGTCGCTTTGCGCCTTTCGCCCTGGCGGCGGCGCTGCTGGCACCGAGCGCCTGGTCGGCCGACTATGCCGGCCCGCTTTTCGACACCCACCTGCACTACAACCAGGAGGCCTGGGACGGCAACACCGGGCCTTACCCGCCGGCCGAGGCGCTGGCGCGGATCCAGCGCAACGGCGTCAATGCGATCGTCGCCAACTCGCGGCCCAATGCCGGCACGCAGACCCTTGCGGCGGCCCGCGAGGCGCGCGAAGCCGGCGTGGCCGTGGTGCCCTTCGTGCGCCTCTACCGCAACCGCGACGACTACGAAAACTGGTTCCGCGACGACAGCATCTACGAGATGGTGCAGGCCGAACTGGCCCGCGGCACGGCGAGCGGGCCTTACAAGGGACTGGGCGAGTTCCATCTCTACGACAGCGCCAATGCCAACGGGCCTGTCGCACGGAAACTGATCGTCCTGGCGGAACGCAAGCAGCTCGCCGTGCTGGCGCACGTGGACGAGGTCGCGATCGACCTGCTGATGGCCCATGCGCCTTCGCAAGGCCGCGCGTTGCGCCTGATCTGGGCCCACACCGGCATCGGCGGCCCGCCGATCGAGCGGGTCCAGGCGCTGCTGGAGCGCTATCCGCTGCTGATGGGCGAGCTGTCGTACCGGCCGGGACTCACCTGCGACGGCGGCAAGCTGTGCCCCGAATGGCGCGCGCTGATGCTGAAATACCCCGATCGCTTCCTCGTCGGTTCCGACACCTGGGTCAATCAGCGCTGGAGCGCCTACGACGAGATCATGCGCGGCTACCGCACGTGGCTCGGCGACCTGCCGCCGGACGTCGCACAGCGCATCGCCTGGGGCAACGCGGCGGCGATCTTCGGCATCAGGTAGCCGCAGGGTCGGGATCGCGCACCCGGGCCTCGAGAAAATCCAGCAGCGCCCGCAGCGCGGCGCTGTTGTGCCGGCGTTGCGAGTAGGCCGCGTAAAGCCAGAGATCGCGCGGCATGAACTCCCTCAGCACCGGCACCAGCGCGCCGCGTTCGATGTGCTGCTGCGCCATGATCATCGGCACGCAGACGGCCCCGAGCCCGGCCAGCGCCACGCCGACCAGCGGTGCGGCGTCGTTGGCGTCCATGCGGCTGGTGACCGGCACGCTGTAGGGCTGGCCGTCGACCTCGAACGGCAGTTGCGGCCCGCCGCCCGCGAGCGAATAGGTCAGGACGTCGTGCCGGCGCATGTCGTCGGGCTTCTTCGGCATGCCGCGCCGGGCCCAGTAGGACGGCGTCGCGCAAAGGGCCAGGTCCATCAGGCGCAGCCGCCGCACGATCACGTTCTCGTCGCGGATGCGGCCCAGCCGCAAGGCGACATCGACGCCTTCCTCGACCAGGTCGATCACTCGGTTGCTCAGGTGCAGGCTCACGTGGACGTCGGGATAGGTGATCATGAATTCGCCGATCAGGCCCGAAAAGCTGCTCTGTCCCAGGCCGTGCGGCGCAGTGACCCGCAGCCGGCCGCGCGGGTGGCCGGCGTGCCCCTGCAGTTCGGACTCGGTCCGTTCGATCATCTCCAGCAGCGGCTTGCTGCGCTCCAGCAGCAGGTGGCCGGCATCGGTCAGGCTGACCGAGCGCGTCGAGCGGTTCAGCAAGCGGACGCCGAAGCGGGTCTCCAGTTGGGCCACGTACTTGCTCGTGTTGGCCTTCGACATGCCCAGCGAGTGCGCGGCGCGCGAAAAGCTGCCGCGCAAGGCGACTTCTCTAAAGGTTTTGAGCAGTTCCAGACCGTCCATGGCACTCCATTGTTTCCGTTTGATGAACACCCTGATTCATTTTTATAGGGTTTCTACCTAGAAATCCGAGGCAAACTCTATCCCACCGCGCTTTCCTCTCCACCACAACGAAGGACATCCGAATGAAGACCTCGAAGATCATCGCCGCCGCCGCCCTGTCGATCCTGGCCGCCGCCGGCGCCCAGGCCGAAACCTACGAAGGCGTGCAAGCGCCGGTGTCGGTCGCCAGCCGCGCCGAAGTGAACGCCCAGGCCGTGGTCGCCGCCCGCAGCGAGAATCCGTATGCGGACGGCGTGTCCTCGCGCGTCGCCCCGGCGCTGACCGCTTCGGCCGACCGTGAGGTCATCCGCTCGCAGGCCGTGGCCACCGCCCATGAACCGAACCAGAACCTGGATCGCAAGGCCTTCGTGAACAGCACGGTGCCGTCGCAATACAACATCGCCCGCCCGGTGACGCAGCGCGCCGGTCTCTGATCCGCGCCGTTTCCGATGGGAGCCGGGCCGTGCGAAAGCGCGGTTCGGTTTTTTCCTTGAGGGCCGTGGGAATCGTCATTGTTTCGATCCAGGAAACGCGGTGTCTCATTTCTCGGTGTTTTCCCCTAGGGTTTCCGTTCGACACTCGCTCGCACAGGCCAGCGACAGCGAGCCTGGTTTGAAGCCAACTCCGAAGAACCCAAAGGAACCGAAATGAAGACCTCCCGTATCCTCGCCGCTGCCGCCCTGTCCTTCCTCGCTGCCGCTGGCGCACAAGCCGAAAGCTACGACGGCGTGCACGCCGGCGTCTCGGCCAAGAGCCGCGACGAAGTCAGCGCCGAAGCTGCCCGCACCGCCGCCGCACCGAACCAGAACGTGGTGCGCGGTTCGCGTGGTGCCGAGCCTTTCAACTCGGTCGCCAACCCCGAGGCCGTGCGTGCCCAGGCCATCGCCACCGCCAGCGCGCCCGACCAGAACGTCAGCGCCGGTTCGCGCGTCAACAGCCGCGTGATCTCGACCATGAACAAGCCGGCCGAGCCGCGCGTTCAAGCCGGAAAGTAAGCACTCCCCCAGGTTGGCTCACTTCGTGTAGCCGCCCACCCCCTCGCCGGGGGCAACACCGGCGGCCCGGCAGAGCCGGTTCCGCGGTGTTTCACGAACAAGCCCGAGCTTCGCCGGGCTTTTTTGTTTTTCGCCGTCGTTCTTGTTATCGGGTTCGGGCCAGGTAGCGCTTGCGCCAGAAGACGACGACCAGAACCACCGCGATCACGCCCATCGACCCCATCGCGATCCAGAAGCCGTCGGCCTTGTGCACCAGCGGGATGAATTCGAAGTTCATGCCGAAGATCCCGGCGATCAGGTTCAGCGGCAGGAAGACCGCGGTCAGCACAGTCAGCACCCGCATGATGTCGTTGGCGCGGTGGCCCTGGACGCTGAAGTGCATCTGGACCGCGGTTTCGGCGTTCTGCTCGAGCCGGCGCACGTGGTGGACGACGCGCTCGATGTGCTCCAGCACGTCGCGGCTGCGCACCATGACGAGCTCGCGCTCGCGTTGCTCGGTGCTGCCGGCCGGCGGCGGCAGGGTTTCGAGCGAATCGATCCAGTCCTGGATCGCCGCGCGCTGGTCTTCGCAGATCTCGTCGAGGTGGTAGAGCGACTGGCGGGAGTCCATCAGCGCGCTCCAGTTGGTGAAGCGGCTGTGCGGGTCGATCAGTTCGGCTTGCCAGTGGTCGAGCTGGCGGGTCAGTTCGCGCCGCAGGTCGAGGTAGGCGTCGACGATCTGGTTGATCACCCGCAGCATCAGGTCGGCCGGGCCCGAGGGAATGCGGGCGGAGACCGCGCGGACATCCAGCGCCGGGATCGGGCTGCGGCCGCGTTCGGCCGGCGCGGCGGCGGCCAGCAGCTTGGCGGCGAAGGCATCGCGCACGCTGCCGTCCTCGGGGTGCACCGACAGCAGGACGCGGTCGAAGACCGCGAAGCCCACCGGGCGCGTGTCGACCCGGCGCAGCACGCTGGGGCCGCCGCGGGCGGGTTCGTCGGGCTTCGGCAGCCCCTTGCCGTTGGATGCGGCCAGCCGGCGGAACACCAGCAGGTCGTACTGCGAGGTGTAGTCGAAGCGCGAGGGCAACTGGTCGTTGAGCAGGTCGCTCACGTGGAGGTCGAGCAGCAGGGTGCCGCACAGCGACTGCAGCACCTCCTGCACCTGCGGCAGCGAGGCCTGGAACTCCTCGCGGGTCAGCGACAGCCACAGGTAGCCCCGTTCGCAGGCACCGGGCGCCGCCATGGGCGCCAGCGCGTCGTGCTCCGTGACCTGCGTGCCGTCGATCTTGAAGATGCGCATGGGGGATGCCGATTCCTAGTCAGTTGAGGACAGAGCAAAAAACTGCTGCGCAGTTTTGTGGGTCTGTCCGGCAAGGTGTCAGGATTGCTTCAGCAGCCGGGCGGCATCGAGCGCGAAATAGGTCAGCACCCCGTCGGCCCCTGCGCGCTTGAAGGCCAGCAGGCTTTCGAGCATCACCGCGTCGTGGTCCAGCCAGCCGTTCTGCGCCGCGGCCTTCAGCATCGCGTACTCGCCGCTGACCTGGTAGGCAAAGGTCGGAACCCGGAACTCGTCCTTCACCCGGCGCACGATGTCCAGGTAGGGCATTCCGGGCTTCACCATCACCATGTCGGCGCCCTCGGCGATGTCGATCGCGACCTCGCGCAGCGCTTCGTCGCTGTTGCCCGGGTCCATCTGGTAGACCTTCTTGTTGCTCTTGCCGAGGTTGGCGGCCGAGCCGACGGCGTCGCGGAAAGGGCCGTAGAAGGCGCTCGCGTACTTGGCGCTGTAGGCCATGATCCGCGTATGGATGTCGCCGCGCGCTTCGAGCGCGTTGCGGATCGCGCCGATCCGGCCGTCCATCATGTCGCTCGGTGCCACGATGTCGACGCCGGCGCGCGACTGCGCGAGCGCCTGCTTGACCAGCACCTCGACCGTCGGGTCGTTGAGGATGTAGCCGCTGTCGTCGAGCAGTCCGTCCTGCCCGTGGCTGGTGTAGGGGTCCAGCGCCACGTCGGTCATCACGCCCAATTCGGGAAAGCGCGACTTGAGCGCGGCCACCACGCGAGGAATCAGGCCGCCGGGGTTGAAGGCTTCGTCGCCGGCCGGCGTCTTCAGGCGGGCATCGATGACCGGGAACAGCGCCATGACCGGAATGCCGAGCGCCACGCACTGTTCGGCCACCGGCAGCAGCAGGTCGAGACTCAGCCTTTCCACGCCAGGCATCGACGGTACGGCGTCGCGTCGCTTCTCCCCCTCCTGGACGAATACGGGATAGATCAAGTCGTGGGCGGAGAGCGAATGCTCACGTACCAGGTTGCGCGTGAAGGCGTCCCGGCGCAGCCGGCGCGGCCGGCCCGCGGGAAAAGGGGCGTGGAGGGTCATGTCGAAAATTGTGCCCCAAGAGTGTCATGCAGCTTGGGAAAGGCGAGCGTGCCATCTTCGGTCTGTTTTCTGTGCACAGATGGATGAAAAACGAAATCGTTGGTACTAGGTGTCTTAGCCATAAGTTCAAAAAAACGCAGCCGTTGCTTGATAGGTTGTTTTGCCTTTGTTAAATTCTGTCTTGGGCGGCTTGCCGCTCCCCGCTTTTCCTCCCTGAGCGGGTGCCTTGATGTGTGACAGCAAAAGGGCTTCCCAGCCCGACGTTTTGACGTCGGGCTTTTTTTTGCGCGTCCGACGGCAGCGGGCGGCTGCGACGTTGCGGCCCGTACGCGCCCACTAAACTGCCGCCATGCTCTGGGTCAAATCGCTGCACATTGTCTTCATCGCCAGCTGGTTCGCCGGGCTGTTCTATCTGCCGCGCATCTTCGTCAACCTGGCGATGGTCGCGCCCGAATCGGTCGCCGAGCGCAGCCGACTGCTGCTGATGGCGCGCAAGCTGTTTCGCTTCACCACCTTGCTGGCGCTGCCGGCGCTCGGCTTCGGCCTCTGGCTCTGGCTCGGCTACGGCATCGGGCGCGGGCCGGGCAACGGGTGGATGCACGCCAAGCTGGTCCTGGTGGGGGCGGCGCTCGGCTACCACCACGGCTGCGGCGTGCTGCTGCGCCGCTTTGTCGCCGGCACCGACCGCCGCAGCCACCGCTTCTACCGCTGGTTCAACGAGTTGCCAGTGCTGCTGCTGCTGGCCATCGTGGTGCTGGTGGTGGTCAAGCCCTTCTGAATGCGGTGGCCACGCAGCACAAATCCGTTGCCTTGCCGCTGGCGCTCGCCTATGCGGCGCTGATCGTCTACGCCAGCCTCTATCCCTTCGCCGACTGGCGCGACCAGGGCATTGCGCCCTGGGCCTACCTGGCGGCGCCCTGGCCCAAATACTGGACCGCTTTCGACTTCGGCATCAACGTCGTCGGCTACCTGCCGCTGGGCTTCCTGGCCGCGATCGCGGTGATCCGCAACCGGCCTGCCACCGGCGTCGTGCGCGCCGTGCTTCGCGCCGCCGCGGCCGGGGCTGCGATCTCCTTCGCCATGGAAACGCTGCAGAGCTACCTGCCGGCGCGCATTCCTTCCAATGTCGATCTCGGGCTCAACATCGTCGGCACGCTGGTCGGGGCGGTGCTGGCGGCGGTGCTCGAGCGCCTGGGCGCCGTGGCGCACTGGCACCGGGCCCGTTCCAACTGGTTCGTCGACGACTCGCGCGGCGGCCTGGTGCTGCTGGCCCTGTGGCCGATCGCGCTGCTGTTTCCGGCCGCCGTCAGCTTCGGCCTGGGCCAGGTGTTCGAACGGCTCGAAGCCGCCATTGCCGACTTGCTGATCGATACGCCCTTCATCGAATGGATGCCGGTGCGCGAGTTCGAACTGGAGCCGCTGGTGCCGGGCGTCGAACTGCTGTGCGTCATGCTGGGCGCGCTGGTGCCTTGCCTGCTCGGCTTCCTGATCACCCGTTCGGTGGCCCGGCGAGCGATCCTGCTGCCGTCGATCCTGCTGGCGGGGGTGGCGGCCTCGGCGCTGTCGGCGGCCCTGAGCTACGGTCCGCCGCATGCCTGGGCCTGGCTGAGCCTGCCGGTGCAGGTGGGGATCGCGGCTGCCCTGTTCATCGGCGTGCTGTTGCTGGGCGCGCCTCGGCGCTTCTGCGCGGCCCTGCTGCTGATCGCCCTGGTGGTTCACCTGAGCCTGCTGAACCAGGCGCCCGAGAGTGCCTATTTCGCCCAGACGCTGGCGACCTGGGAGCAGGGGCGCTTCATCCGCTTCCACGGCCTGGCGCAGTGGCTGGGCTGGATCTGGCCCTTCGCAACCCTTGTTTACGTGCTGGCCGTGTTGTCGCGCAGGGCGTCCGCAGCGCCTCCTCAATAGAATGAGCCGATGTCGAGTTCCAGCATTCCCCCGTCGGCGGGCTACTACGGCCGCCACATCTTCTTCTGCCTGAACGAACGCAAGACCGGCGAGGATTCCTGTTCGAAGCACGAGGCCCAGGCCGGCTTCGACCGCTGCAAGTCGCGCGTCAGGGAGGCCGGGCTGGCCGGACCCGGCAAGGTCCGGGTCAACAAGGCCGGCTGCCTGGACCGCTGCGCGGGCGGCCCGGTCGCGGTGGTCTATCCCGAGGCGGTCTGGTACACCTACGTCGATGCCGACGACATCGATGAAATCGTCGAATCGCACCTGAAGAACGGCGAAGTGGTCGAACGGCTGCTGCTGGCTCCCGACATCGGGCGCTGAGGGGCGGCCATCCATGAACTCCCGGACCGAGAAGCTCCAGATCCAGGGCGCCGCCGGCGCCATCGAAGTGCTGCGCGACCGCGCCGCCGACGGCGCGCCGGCGCTCGGCGTGGCGGTGATCGCGCACCCGCATCCGCTGTTCGGCGGCACCATGGACAACAAGGTGGTGCAGACGCTGGCGCGCGCCTTCGTCGCCTGCGGCTGGACCGCGGTGCGCTTCAATTTCCGCGGTGTCGGCGCCAGCGAGGGCGTGCACGACGAAGGGCGCGGTGAATGCGAGGACATGCGCGCGGTGGTCCAGCAACTGGCGCCCGAGGGCCCGCTGGCGATCGCCGGCTTTTCCTTCGGCGCCTTCGTCGCCAGCTGTGCGGTCGAAAAACTCTGGGCCGCGCGCGACCTCCGCCACGTGGTGCTGGTCGGCACCGCGGCGGCGCGCTTCTCGGTCGCGGCGCTGCCGCCCGCGGCCCACGAGCGTGCGCTGGTGGTGCACGGCGAGCAGGACGACACGGTCCCGCTGGCCGCTGTCTTGGACTGGGCGCGGCCGCAGTCACTTCCTGTCACAGTCGTTCCCGGGGGCGGCCATTTCTTTCACGGACAATTGCCCCTGCTCAAGAATCTTGTCGTCCGTCATCTGCGCGCGGGCTAGCCTTTTCCCCCATGAATCGTTTCGTTGAAGCGCTGCGCGCCTTCGCAGTGGCTGCTGCCGCATTTTCGTGTCTTGCCGCCGGGGCCCAGGTGCCGACGCCGCCCGAGGTGGCGGCCCGCAGCTTCCTGCTGCTGGATGTCACGGCCAACCAGATGCTGGCCCAGAAGGACATCGACGCCGCCGTCGAGCCGGCCTCGCTGACCAAGCTGATGACGGCCTACCTGGTCTTCGACGCGCTGCGCGCCAAGAAGATCACCCTGACGCAGACCCTGCCGGTCAGTGCGCGGGCCTGGAAGATGCCCGGCGCGCGGATGTTCATCGACCCGAAGATGCAGGTCCCGGTCGAGGACCTGATCAAGGGCCTGATCGTGCAATCGGGCAACGACGCCACGGTGGCGCTGGCCGAAGGCGTGGGCGGCACGGTCGAGCACTTCGTCGAGCTCATGAACGAGCAGGCCAAGGCCCTCGGCATGAAGAACACGAGCTACAAGAACCCCGAAGGCCTGACCGAGCCGGGCCACACCACCACCGCGCGCGACCTGAGCATCCTGGCGACCCGCCTGATGCGCGACTTCCCCGAGTACCTGCACTACTACGCGATCAAGAAGTACCGCTTCCCGGGCACGCCCTCGACCAACGACACCAATCGCAACCTGCTGCTGTTCCGCGACCCGACGGTCGATGGCCTCAAGACCGGCCATACCTCGGCGGCCGGCTACTGCATGGTCGCGACCGCCAAGCGTGACTTCCCGAACCTGACGGGCGGCCGCCGTCTGCTGTCGATCGTGCTGGGCACGGCCAGCGAGAACGCGCGCGCCAACGAGTCGCAGAAGCTGCTGAACTGGGGCTACACCGCCTTCGACGCGGTCCGCCTGTTCGAGGCCAACCAGGCCGTGGCGACGCCCGCCGTCTGGAAGGGCAATCAGAACACCGTCAAGCTGGGCCGCCCCGACGCCATCGTGGTCGCCGTGCCGGCCGGCGCGGCCGCCAAGATCAAGACCCAGGTGGTGCGCCCCGACCCGCTGGTCGCGCCCTTCACCAAGTTCCAGCCGGTCGGCTCCCTGAAGGTCACGCTCGGCGACGAGCCCGTGGCCGAAGTGCCGCTGGTGGCGCTGGATGCGGTCCAGCAAGCCGGTGTCCTGGGTCGTGCCTGGGACGCCGTCCGGCTCTGGATCAAGTAGTGCCGGGCCGGGCTACACAAAGTTAGCCCCACCTGGCAACGCCTGTTGTATACTCGTGGGCTTTTCGGAAATTCCGAAGGGATTTACGTTTTCGACCAATTCTTGGTCGTTTCCCCGTCCGGCCGGTTCACGCCTAGGGCCTTCGGGGCAGTTTTGGGACTTATTCATTCATGCCAACCATCAATCAACTGGTGCGTCAGGGTCGGACGGTCGAAAAGATCAATTCGAAGAGCCCTGCCATGCAGAACTCGCCGCAACGTCGCGGTGTCTGCACCCGGGTCTACACCACGACCCCGAAAAAGCCGAACTCGGCGCTGCGCAAGGTCGCCAAGGTGCGCCTGACCAACGGCTTCGAAGTCATTTCCTACATCGGCGGCGAAGGCCACAACCTGCAGGAACACAGCGTCGTGCTGGTTCGCGGCGGTCGTGTCAAGGACTTGCCCGGTGTTCGCTACCACATCGTGCGCGGTTCGCTCGACTTGCAAGGCGTGAAAGACCGCAAGCAGTCGCGTTCCAAGTACGGCGCGAAGCGTCCCAAGAAGGCCTAAGCCTTCTGTTTTTCAAGAAGGCTTGAGGCTTTCTGTAGTTCATTCAGCGGTGTTCGGGTGCCCTGGCCGGCGCATCGAACGAAGTGACCCGATATTGGGTCGAGTAAGTGAGAGTTCTTGTTGGCTCTCGCGGTGTCTGCAAAGGCGCCAACTGAAGCAAAGAGGTTAGAAAAATGCCACGTCGTCGCGAAGTCCCCAAACGTGAAATCCTGCCGGATCCGAAGTACGGCAATGTCGAGCTGTCGAAGTTCATGAACGTGATCATGGAAGGCGGCAAAAAGGCGATCGCCGAGCGCATTATCTATGGTGCGCTCGACCAGATCGAGAAGAAGAACCCGGGCAAGGACCCGCTGGAAGCCTTCACGATGGCCATCAACAACGTGAAGCCGATGGTCGAAGTGAAGTCGCGCCGCGTCGGTGGCGCGAACTACCAGGTGCCGGTCGAAGTGCGCCCGGTCCGTCGTCTGGCGCTGTCGATGCGCTGGATCAAGGAAGCCGCTCGCAAGCGCGGCGAAAAGTCGATGGCCCTGCGTCTGGCCAACGAACTCATGGAAGCCACGGAAGGTCGTGGCGGCGCCATGAAGAAGCGCGATGAAGTGCACCGCATGGCCGAGGCCAACAAGGCCTTCAGCCACTTCCGCTTCTAAGAGTCGTCCCCCCAAATCAGACAGGCTGGAAGCCCGACCCACCGAGAGCGGTGGGCGGGCTTTCATCCGTTAACGGAGTAAATTTCATGGCACGCAAGACCCCCATCGAGCGCTACCGCAACATCGGTATCTCGGCGCACATCGACGCCGGCAAAACGACCACCACCGAACGCATCCTGTTCTACACCGGCGTGACCCACAAGATGGGCGAGGTGCATGACGGCGCCGCCACCACCGACTGGATGGAACAGGAACAAGAGCGCGGCATCACGATCACCTCGGCTGCCGTGACCTGCTTCTGGAAGGGCATGGACCACTCGATGCCCGAGCATCGCATCAACATCATCGACACCCCGGGCCACGTGGACTTCACCATCGAGGTCGAGCGTTCCATGCGCGTGCTCGACGGCGCCGTGATGGTGTACGACTCGGTCGGCGGCGTGCAGCCCCAGTCCGAAACCGTTTGGCGCCAGGCCAACAAGTACCGCGTGCCGCGTCTCGCGTTCGTGAACAAGATGGACCGCATCGGCGCCAACTTCTTCCGCGTGCGCCAGATGATGGTCGACCGCCTGAAGGCCAACCCGGTGCCGATCGTGATCCCGATCGGTGYCGAAGACAAGTTCCAGGGCGTGGTCGATCTTCGCAAGATGAAGGCCATCTACTGGGATGAAGCCTCGCAGGGCATGAAGTTCGACTACCGCGAGATCCCGGCCGAACTGCTCGAGTCGGCCAAGGAGTGGCGCGAGAAGATGGTTGAAAGCGCCGCTGAAGCCTCTGAAGAGCTCATGAACAAGTACCTCGAAGAGGGCGACCTCACCGAGGCAGAAATCACCGCCGGCCTGCGCCAGCGCACCATCGCCGGCGAGATCCAGCCGATGATGTGCGGCAGCGCGTTCAAGAACAAGGGCGTTCAGCGCATGCTCGACGCCGTGATCGAACTGATGCCCTCGCCGCAGGACGTCCCGCCGGTCGAAGGCACGGACGACGACGAGAAGGAAACCAACCGCAAGCCCACCGACGAAGAGAAGTTCTCGGCGCTGGCCTTCAAGCTCATGACCGACCCCTACGTCGGCCAGCTGACCTTCGTGCGCGTCTACTCGGGCGTGCTGAGCAAGGGCGATACCGTCTACAACCCGGTCAAGGGCAAGAAGGAGCGCATCGGCCGTATCGTGCAGATGCACGCCAACGAGCGCCTCGAGATCGACGAAATCCGTGCCGGCGACATCGCCGCCTGCGTGGGCCTGAAGGACGTCACGACCGGCGAAACGCTGTGCGACCCCGACGCCATCATCACGCTCGAGCGCATGGAATTCCCCGAGCCCGTGATCTCGCAGGCCGTCGAGCCGAAGACCAAGGCCGACCAGGAAAAGATGGGCATCGCGCTGCAGCGCCTGGCCTCGGAAGATCCGTCGTTCCGCGTGCGTTCCGACGAAGAATCCGGCCAGACCATCATCTCCGGCATGGGCGAGCTTCACCTCGAAATCATCGTCGACCGCATGAAGCGCGAGTTCGGCGTCGAAGCCAACGTCGGCAAGCCGCAGGTGGCCTATCGCGAAACCATCCGCAAGACGGTCGAAGATGCCGAAGGCAAGTTCGTGCGCCAGTCGGGCGGCAAGGGCCAGTACGGCCACGTGGTGCTCAAGCTCGAGCCGAACGAAGCCGGCAAGGGCTTCGAGTTCGTCGATGCGATCAAGGGCGGCGTGGTGCCGCGCGAGTACATCCCCGCGGTCGAGAAGGGCGTGATCGAAGCGCTGACCCAAGGCGTGCTGGCCGGCTACCCGGTGGTCGACGTCAAGGTCACGCTGCACTTCGGTTCGTACCACGACGTGGACTCGAACGAAATGGCCTTCAAGATGGCCGCGATCTTCGGTTTCAAGGAAGGCGCCCGCAAGGCTTCGCCGGTGATCCTCGAGCCGATGATGGCGGTCGAAGTCGAGACCCCGGAAGACTACGCCGGCAACGTGATGGGCGACCTCTCGTCGCGTCGCGGCATGGTGCAGGGCATGGACGACATGATCGGTGGCGGCAAGCTCATCAAGGCTGAAGTCCCGCTGTCGGAAATGTTCGGCTACTCGACCACGCTGCGCTCGGCCACGCAAGGCCGCGCCACGTACACGATGGAATTCAAGCACTACTCCGAAGCACCGCGCAACGTGGCCGAAGCCATCGTCGCCTCGCGCTCGAAGTAATACAAGACTGCGCAGCCCAATCAAAAGGCAGCGCAGCTGCACACAAGGACAAGGCGGCAGAGCTGCCTTGTTTCCTTCCAGTTGCATTCTGCGACCCTGTGCCTCTCGTTGCCCGTGGCGAGAGAACCAGCAACAGGGTGCAGACGTTAAACCTCACACGGGCAATGCTCTTTCAAGGATAGAAAATGGCAAAAGGAAAATTCACCCGCACGAAGCCGCACGTCAACGTGGGCACGATCGGTCACGTGGACCATGGCAAGACGACGCTGACGGCGGCGATTGCCACCGTGCTGTCGGCCAAGTTCGGCGGCGAAGCGAAGGCCTACGACCAGATCGACGCGGCTCCGGAAGAAAAGGCGCGCGGCATCACGATCAACACCGCGCACGTCGAGTACGAGACGGCCAACCGCCACTACGCGCACGTCGACTGCCCCGGCCACGCCGACTACGTGAAGAACATGATCACCGGCGCTGCCCAGATGGACGGTGCCATTCTGGTGTGCTCGGCCGCTGACGGCCCGATGCCCCAGACCCGCGAGCACATCCTGCTGGCGCGCCAGGTGGGCGTGGGCTACATCATCGTGTTCCTGAACAAGTGCGACATGGTGGACGACGCCGAACTGCTCGAACTGGTCGAGATGGAAGTGCGCGAACTGCTCGACAAGTACGAGTTCCCGGGCGACGACACCCCGATCATCCAYGGCTCGGCCAAGCTCGCTCTCGAAGGCGACAAGGGCCCGCTGGGCGAACAAGCCATCATGAAGCTGGCCGATGCGCTGGACACCTACATCCCGACGCCCGAGCGCGCCGTGGACGGCACCTTCCTGATGCCTGTGGAAGACGTGTTCTCGATCTCGGGCCGCGGCACGGTGGTGACGGGCGCGGTCGAGCGCGGCGTGATCAAGGTCGGCGAGGAAATCGAGATCGTGGGCATCCGCCCGACGGTCAAGACCACCTGCACGGGCGTGGAAATGTTCCGCAAGCTGCTGGACCAGGGCCAGGCCGGCGACAACGTCGGCGTGCTGCTGCGCGGCACCAAGCGCGAAGAAGTCGAGCGTGGCCAAGTCCTGTGCAAGCCGGGCTCGATCAAGCCGCACACGCACTTCACCGCCGAGGTGTACGTTCTGTCGAAGGACGAAGGCGGCCGTCACACGCCGTTCTTCAACAACTACCGTCCGCAGTTCTACTTCCGCACGACCGACGTCACGGGCGCGATCGAGCTGCCGAAGGACAAGGAAATGGTCATGCCGGGCGACAACGTGTCGATCACGGTCAAGCTGATCAACCCGATCGCGATGGAAGAAGGCCTGCGCTTCGCCATCCGTGAAGGCGGCCGCACCGTGGGTTCGGGCGTCGTGGCCAAGATCCTCGACATCTGATAACGCATTCCACAGGGGTATAGCTCAATTGGCAGAGCGTCGGTCTCCAAAACCGAAGGTTGTAGGTTCGATTCCTACTGCCCCTGCCACTTAGGTGGCTTCGCCAAAGCGGCCCGTCGCAGCCTGACGGGAAGGCAGAAAAAGCCCGTCACAGCCTGACGGGCTTCGGCGTCTCAGAAGACGCATTGAATTTGAAGGCCGAAAGGCCGCAGGAACAAAGCCCAAGATGGCCACTTCTCAAGTCGAAACCGTAAGCACCAACGCGGACAAAGCCAAGTTGGCGATGGCCGTCGTGCTGGCGGTGGGCGCCATCGTGGCGTTCTACCTGCTCGCGCGCCAGGGTGCCGTGGTGCAGTGGGTCGCCTTGCTGGTGGGCCTGGCTGCTGCCGTGGGTGCCTTCGGGAGCTCCGAGAGCGGCCGCCAGCTGTGGGCCTTCGGCCGCGATTCGTGGCGCGAGGTCAAGAAAGTCGTCTGGCCGACCCGCAAGGAAGCGATCCAGATGACGGCTTACGTGTTCGCCTTCGTGGCGATCATGTCCATCTTCCTTTGGCTCACCGACAAGACGCTCGAATGGGTGTTTTTCGACCTCATTCTGGGCTGGAGAAAATAATGACTGACCAAGCCGTCGAAGCAGAAACCACGCCGGAAACTCACCCGGAAATCCATCCGCTGCTGGCGCCCGCCGCCAACCCGGATCTGCGCTGGTACGTGGTGCATGCCTATTCCGGCATGGAGAAGGCGGTCGAGCGCAACATCCTCGAGCGCATCAACCGCGCCGGCATGCAGAGCAAGTTCGGCCGCATCCTGGTCCCGACCGAAGAAGTGGTCGAGATCAAGAATGGCCAGAAGCGCACCACCGAGCGCCGATTCTTCCCGGGCTACGTGCTGGTCGAGATGATCATGGACGACGAGAGCTGGCACCTGGTGAAGCACACCAACAAGGTGACCGGATTCGTTGGCGGCGCCAAGAACCGCCCGGCCCCGATTTCCCAGAAGGAAGTCGAAGACATCGTGAACCAGATGCAGCAGGGCACCGAGAAGCCCCGCCACAAGGTCGAGTTCATGGCCGGCGAGTTCGTGCGGGTCAAGGAAGGCCCGTTCACCGACTTCAACGGCACGGTCGAGGAAGTCAACTATGAGAAGAGCAAGGTGCGCGTGTCGGTCATGATCTTCGGCCGCGCGACGCCTGTCGAACTCGAATTCAGTCAGGTAGAGAAGACCTGAGATATTGCGGGACAGACCATGCGAAGCGTGCTCTAAGCCTGAAACCTTGCGGGACAGACCACGCGAAGCGTGCTCTGTCCTCAACTGATCAAATTTCTTCGCGCTACCCGACTCGGCGCGAAGAGTTGTAGAAAGAGTCGTTAACCCCCGGGGAGCCCAGGCTGACAAAGCCAAGGCGTCATCACCCGCAAGGAGCAAAGCATGGCGAAAAAAATCGTCGGCTTCATCAAGCTGCAAGTGCCAGCTGGTAAGGCCAACCCGTCACCGCCCATCGGTCCCGCTCTGGGCCAGCGCGGTTTGAACATCATGGAATTCTGCAAGGCGTTCAACGCGCAGACCCAAGGCGTCGAGCCGGGCCTGCCGCTGCCGGTGGTCATCACCGCGTTCGCCGACAAGAGCTTCACCTTCATCATCAAGACGCCGCCGGCGATCACCTTGATCAAGAAGGCGATCAAGCTCGAAAAGGGTTCCGCACGTCCGCACACGGACAAGGTCGGCAAGATCACTCGCGCACAGCTCGAGGAAATCGCCAAGGCCAAGATGAAGGACCTGACCGCGGCCGATCTGGACGCGGCAGTTCGCACCATCGCCGGCTCGGCCCGCTCGATGGGCGTGAATGTGGAGGGCGTGTAAATGGCCAAGGTCACCAAGAAGCAAAAAGCCCTCGCAGGCAAGGTCGACAGCAACAAGCTGTACCCGCTGGCCGATGCGATCGGTCTCGTGAAGGAAGCCGCCACCGCCAAGTTCGATGAATCCATCGACGTCGCGGTGCAGCTCGGCATCGACGCGAAGAAGTCGGACCAGGTCGTGCGTGGCGCCGTCGTGCTGCCCAACGGCACCGGCAAGACCAAGCGCGTGGCCGTGTTCGCCCAGGGCGCCAAGGCTGATGAAGCCAAGGCCGCCGGCGCCGACATCGTCGGCATGGACGACCTGGCAGCGATGGTGAAGGCTGGCGACATGCCCTTCGACGTCGTGATCGCCGCTCCGGACGCCATGCGCGTCGTCGGTACGCTGGGCCAGATCCTCGGCCCGCGCGGCCTGATGCCGAACCCGAAGGTCGGTACCGTGACGCCCGACGTCGCGACCGCCGTCAAGAACGCCAAGGCTGGCCAGGTCCAGTTCCGCGTCGACAAGGCCGGCATCATTCACGGCACGATCGGCCGTCGTTCGTTCGACACCGACAAGCTGCAGGGCAACCTGGCAGCGCTGGTCGAAGCCCTGGTCAAGGCCAAGCCGGCTTCGAGCAAGGGCCTCTACCTGCGCAAGGTGGCCGTGTCCTCGACGATGGGTGTGGGTGTCCGCGTGGACCTCCAGACCATCGCTGCGAGCTGAGAGCGTTGATGAGATTTGCCTCGCCCGTCAAACGGTGAGGCGGATGTGGTGGGTCGGGGCAGCTTCGGTTGCCGCGAGCCATCCAAGACCGCTGGTGTGCAGGTTGCCTGTACTTAATCGCCCGACCTCCGTCGAGCGGCCAGCGCAGATGGCGACCCCACTGCAAGGAATTTGATTTTTGTTCCGAAACAGTTGGTCGCTGCATGAAGCGCGATCCGAGGCTCCTGCCGAGGATCGCATTGAAAAGGAGTAGACCTTGAGTCTGAATCGCAGTGAGAAAGAAGCGGTCATCAGTGATGTGACCAGCCTCGCCGCAAAAGCTCAAACGCTCGTGATGGCGGAATACCGTGGCATCACGGTGGCCGATATGACCAAACTGCGCAACGAAGCGCGCAGCAAGGGTGTGACTCTCAGCGTGTTCAAGAACACGCTGGCACGCCGTGCTGTCGCTGGTAGCGCGTTTGAGATCGTCGGCGACCAGATGACCGGTCCGTTGATCTATGGCTTCTCCGAAGACGCTGTGGCTGCCGCGAAAGTGGTGGCCGATTTCGCGAAGACCAACGACAAGTTGGTGATTCGCGGCGGCGCATTCGGTGGCAAGGCCCTGGACGTCGAAGGCGTGAAGCAACTGGCCAACATCCCTTCCAAGGAAGTGCTGCTGGCGCAATTGCTGGGCTTGATGCAATCCCCGATCTCGCGCACGGCCCGTGTTCTGGCCGCGCTCGCCGAGAAGCGTGGTGCTGGCGAAGCACCGGCGGAAGCTCCGGCAGCCGAAGAACCGCAGGCCGCTTGAGCCTTGCGTTTGAAACATTCAACCCAATTGTTAGGAAACAAAAATGGCATTCGATAAAGACGCATTTCTGACCGCGCTCGACAGCATGACGGTCCTGGAACTCAACGACCTGGTGAAGGCCATCGAAGAGAAGTTCGGCGTGAGCGCCGCTGCGATGTCGGCTCCCGCGGCCGCCGGTGGCGCAGCTGCCGCCGTGGTCGAAGAGCAAACCGAGTTCAACGTCATGCTGATGGAAGCTGGCGCGAACAAGGTGTCGGCAATCAAGGCCGTGCGCGAAATCACCGGCCTGGGCCTCAAGGAAGCCAAGGACCTGGTGGAAGCTGCTCCCAAGGCTGTCAAGGAAGGCCTGTCGAAGGCTGACGCTGAAGCCGCCAAGAAGAAGCTGGAAGAAGCTGGCGCCAAGGTGGAACTGAAGTAATTCGGTTCTCTTGAAGGGCTGGAGGCGCCGAAAGGCCCTCCAGCCTTTGCCGCTTTCAGAGCGCACCCGAAAGCCGGCTTGATGCCGGCTTCCCGGAGACCTTTTCAGGTCGACGGAAAGCCAAATCAAGATGTTTTTCGAGTGTCTTCTGACCCCGACTGCAGAAGACCCCCTTGGTTCGGGCGATGTGCAACGCATCGCCGTCCGCCAGGGCTGGTAGTGGCCAGCCGCCAAGGAGAGTGGTGCTCGCGCACCTCACCACGTCGCTGAAGATCTCAAGCTCCGGAGCTCTCATGGCCCAAACGTCCACGTACAGTTACACCGAACGCAAGCGCATCCGAAAGAATTTCGGCAATCGCGACAGCGTCGTCGAAATTCCCTACCTGCTGCAGATGCAGAAAGACGCGTACACCGCGTTCCTGCAAGCCGGCATCCCGCCCCAGAAACGGACCGTGGAAGGCCTCCAGGCTGCGTTCGATGCGGCGTTTCCGATCGTCTCGCACAACGGTTTCGTCGAGATGAAGTTCCTCGAGTACAACCTCGCGAAACCCGCCTTCGACGTCCGCGAATGCCAGACCCGCGGCCTCACTTTCGCCTCGGCCGTGCGTGCCAAGGTCCAGCTGATCATCTATGACCGCGAGTCGTCGACCTCGCAGTCGAAGGTGGTCAAGGAAGTCAAGGAGCAAGAGGTCTACATGGGCGAAGTGCCGCTCATGACCGACAAGGGCTCGTTCATCATCAACGGCACCGAGCGCGTCATCGTGTCGCAGCTGCACCGTTCGCCGGGCGTGTTCTTCGAGCACGACAAGGGCAAGACCCACAGCTCGGGCAAGCTCTTGTTCTCGGCCCGCGTGATTCCCTACCGCGGCTCGTGGCTCGACTTCGAGTTCGACCCGAAGGACATGCTGTACTTCCGCGTCGACCGTCGCCGCAAGATGCCGGTCACGATCCTGCTGAAGGCCATCGGCCTGAACCCGGAATCGATCCTGGCGAACTTCTTCGTCAACGACAACTTCCGCCTGATGGACAGCGGCGCGCAGATGGAGTTCGTCTCCGAGCGCCTGCGCGGCGAAGTCGCCCGCTTCGACATCACCGACAAGGCCGGCAAGGTCGTGGTCGCCAAGGACAAGCGCGTCACCGCGCGCCACACGCGCGAACTCGAGCAGTCGGAAACGACGCACATCAGTGTGCCGGAAGACTTCCTGGTCGGCCGTGTCGTGGCCCGCAACATCGTCGATCCCGACACCGGTGAAATCCTGGCCAAGGCCAACGACGAGCTGACCGAAGCGCTGCTGAAGAAGCTGCGCACGGCCGGCGTGCAGGACGTGCAGGCGATCTACACCAACGAACTCGACCAGGGCGCGTACATCTCGCAGACCCTGCGCATCGACGAGACGGTCGACGAATTCGCGGCCCGCGTGGCCATCTACCGCATGATGCGCCCCGGCGAGCCGCCGACGGAAGACGCGGTGCAGGCCCTGTTCCAGCGCCTGTTCTACAACCCGGACACCTACGACCTGTCGCGCGTCGGCCGCATGAAGTTCAACGCCAAGGTCGGCCGCGACGAATCGACCGGCCCGATGGTGCTGACCAACGAGGACATCCTGGCCGTGGTCAAGATCCTGGTCGACCTGCGCAATGGCCGCGGCGAAGTCGATGACATCGACCACCTCGGCAACCGTCGCGTGCGTTGCGTCGGCGAACTGGCCGAGAACCAGTACCGCACCGGCCTGGCCCGGATCGAGAAGGCCGTGAAGGAACGTCTGGGTCAAGCGGAACAAGAGCCGCTGATGCCGCACGACCTGATCAACAGCAAGCCGATCTCGGCCGCGCTGAAGGAATTCTTCGGCGCCTCGCAGCTGTCGCAGTTCATGGACCAGACCAACCCGCTGTCCGAGATCACGCACAAGCGTCGCGTCTCGGCCCTTGGCCCGGGCGGTCTGACCCGCGAGCGCGCCGGCTTCGAAGTGCGCGACGTGCACGTCACCCACTACGGCCGCGTGTGCCCGATCGAAACGCCCGAAGGCCCGAACATCGGCCTGATCAATTCGCTGGCCCTGTACGCCCGCCTCAACGAATACGGCTTCATCGAGACGCCGTACCGCCGCGTGGTCGACAGCAAGGTCACGATGGACATCGACTACCTGTCGGCCATCGAGGAAGGCAAGTACGTCATCGCCCAGGCCAATGCGGCCCTGGACAAGGACGGCCGCCTGACCGGCGACCTGGTGTCGGCCCGTGAAACCGGCGAATCGATCCTGGTGAGCGCCGAACGCGTCCAGTACATGGACGTGTCGCCGGCGCAGATCGTGTCGGTGGCCGCATCGCTCGTGCCCTTCCTGGAGCACGACGATGCGAACCGCGCATTGATGGGCGCCAACATGCAGCGTCAGGCGGTGCCTGTGCTGCGCCCCGAAAAGCCCTTCGTCGGTACCGGCATCGAGCGCGTCTCGGCGGTCGACTCGGGCACCGTGGTCACGGCCACCCGCGGCGGTATCGTCGACTACGTCGATGCGACCCGCATCGTGGTGCGCGTCAACGACGCCGAAGCCACCGCCGGTGAAGTCGGCGTGGACATCTACAACCTGATCAAGTACCAGCGTTCGAACCAGAACACGAACATCCATCAGCGTCCGATCGTCAAGCGCGGCGACCAGATCGCCAAGGGCGACGTCGTGGCCGACGGTGCGTCGACCGACCTGGGCGAGCTCGCGCTCGGCCAGAACATGCTGATCGCGTTCATGCCCTGGAACGGCTACAACTTCGAAGACTCGATCCTGATCAGCGAACGCGTGGTCGCCGAAGACCGCTACACCTCGATCCATATCGAGGAACTGGTGGTGATGGCCCGCGACACCAAGCTCGGTGCCGAGGAAATCACCCGCGACATCCCGAACCTGGCCGAGCAGCAGCTCAACCGCCTGGACGAATCCGGGATCATCTACGTCGGCGCCGAAGTGCAGCCGGGCGACACGCTGGTGGGCAAGGTCACGCCGAAGGGCGAGACCACGCTGACCCCTGAAGAGAAGCTGCTGCGCGCGATCTTCGGCGAGAAGGCCTCCGACGTGAAGGACACCTCGCTGCGCGTCGACCAGGGCTCGCAAGGCACCGTGATCGACGTCCAGGTGTTTACCCGCGAAGGCATCACGCGCGACAAGCGCGCCCAGCAGATCATCGACGACGAGCTGAAGCGCTTCCGCCTCGACCTGAACGACCAGCTGCGGATCGTCGAAGCCGACGCCTTCGACCGGATCGAGAAGCTGCTGACCGGCCGTGTCGCCAATGGCGGCCCGAACAAGCTGGCCAAGGGCACCAAGCTCGACAAGGCTTACCTGACGTCGATCGAGAAGTTCCACTGGTTCGACATCCGCCCGGCGGAAGACGAAGTGGCGACCCAGCTCGAGTCGATCAAGAACTCGCTCGAGCAGACGCGCCACAGCTTCGACCTCGCGTTCGAAGAAAAGCGCAAGAAGCTCACGCAGGGCGACGAGCTGCCCGCGGGCGTGCTCAAGATGGTCAAGGTCTACCTGGCCGTCAAGCGCCGCCTGCAGCCCGGCGACAAGATGGCCGGCCGCCACGGCAACAAAGGTGTGGTGTCGAAGATCGTTCCGGTCGAAGACATGCCGCACATGGCCGACGGCACGCCGTGCGACATCTGCCTGAATCCGCTGGGCGTGCCCTCGCGGATGAACGTCGGGCAGGTGCTCGAAGTGCACCTGGGCTGGGCCGGCAAGGGCATCGGCCAGCGCATCGGCGACCTGCTGCAGCAAGAGGCCAAGGTGGCCGAAGTGCGCAAGTTCATGGACGAGCTGTACAACGGCTCGGGCCGCAAGGAAGACCTCAGCAAGCTGAGCGACTCCGACGTGCTCGAGATGGCGGCCAACCTGTCGAGCGGCGTGACCTTCGCGACCCCGGTGTTCGACGGCGCCTCGGAAGAAGAAATCCGCGGCATGCTGAAGCTCGCCTATCCGGACGAGATCGCCAAGCTCAAGGGCCTGACCGATACCCGCACCCAGGCCTACCTGTACGACGGCCGCACCGGCGACCAGTTCGAGCGTCCGGTCACCGTCGGCTACATGCACTTCCTGAAGCTGCACCACCTGGTGGACGACAAGATGCACGCCCGCTCGACCGGCCCGTACTCGCTGGTCACGCAGCAACCGCTGGGCGGCAAGGCCCAGTTCGGTGGCCAGCGCTTCGGTGAAATGGAAGTGTGGGCGCTCGAAGCCTACGGCGCCGCCTACGTGCTGCAGGAAATGCTCACGGTGAAGTCCGACGACGTGGTGGGCCGTACCAAGGTCTACGAGAGCATCGTCAAGGGCGAACACTCGATCGAAGCCGGCATGCCGGAATCGTTCAATGTGCTGGTCAAGGAAATTCGTTCCCTTGGTCTCGATATTGAACTCGAACGGTCCTGAGACCTTGCGGGACAGACCACGCGAAGCGTGCTCTGTCCTCAACTGATTTACTAGGAAAGAGTCACATGAAGTCATTACTCGACCTGTTCAAGCAATTCACGCCGGACGAGCATTTCGATGCCATCCGCATCGGCATGGCCTCGCCCGAGAAGATCCGTTCGTGGTCCTTCGGCGAAGTGAAGAAGCCCGAGACGATCAACTACCGGACCTTCAAGCCCGAGCGCGACGGCCTGTTCTGCGCCAAGATCTTCGGCCCCATCAAGGACTACGAGTGCCTGTGCGGCAAGTACAAGCGCCTGAAGCACCGCGGCGTGATCTGCGAGAAGTGCGGCGTCGAAGTCACGCAGACCAAGGTGCGTCGCGAGCGCATGGGTCACATCGACCTGGCCGCGCCCTGCGCCCACATCTGGTTCCTGAAGTCGCTGCCGTCGCGCCTGGGCCTGGTGCTCGACATGACCTTGCGCGACATCGAACGCGTGCTGTACTTCGAAGCCTACGTGATCACCGACCCCGGCATGACCCCGCTCAAGAAGCGCGACATCATGTCCGAGGACGACTACGACGCCAAACGCAAGGAATACGGCGACGAGTTCGTCGCCAAGATGGGCGCCGAAGGCATCAAGGACCTGCTCGAAGGCATCGAACTCGACAGCGAGATCGAACGCCTGCGCGGCGACCTGACCGGCTCCGAAGTCAAGGTCAAGAAGAACTCCAAGCGCCTCAAGGTGCTCGAAGCCTTCCGCAAGTCGGGCATCAAGCCCAACTGGATGGTGCTCGAAGTGCTGCCCGTGCTGCCGCCGGACCTGCGTCCGCTGGTGCCGCTGGACGGCGGCCGCTTCGCCACCTCCGACCTGAACGACCTGTATCGCCGCGTCATCAACCGCAACTCGCGTCTGCGTCGCCTGCTGGAGCTCAAGGCGCCGGAAATCATCGCGCGCAACGAGAAGCGGATGCTGCAAGAGGCGGTCGACTCGCTGCTGGACAACGGCCGTCGCGGCAAGGCCATGACGGGCGCCAACAAGCGCGCGCTGAAGTCGCTGGCCGACATGATCAAGGGCAAGAGCGGCCGCTTCCGCCAGAACCTGCTGGGCAAGCGCGTCGACTACTCGGGCCGTTCGGTCATCGTGGTCGGCCCGACGCTCAAGCTGCACCAGTGCGGCCTGCCGAAGCTGATGGCACTCGAACTGTTCAAGCCCTTCATCTTCTCGCGCCTCGAAGCCATGGGAATCGCGACCACCATCAAGGCGGCCAAGAAGGAAGTGGAATCGGGCACGCCGGTGGTCTGGGACATCCTTGAAGAAGTGATCAAGGAACACCCGGTGATGCTGAACCGTGCGCCTACGCTGCACCGGTTGGGCATCCAGGCCTTCGAGCCGATCCTGATCGAAGGCAAGGCGATCCAGCTGCACCCGCTGGTCTGCGCGGCCTTCAACGCCGACTTCGACGGCGACCAGATGGCCGTCCACGTGCCGCTGTCGGTCGAAGCGCAGATGGAAGCCCGCACCTTGATGCTGGCCTCCAACAACGTGCTGTTCCCGGCCTCCGGCGAACCGTCGATCGTGCCTTCGCAGGACGTGGTGCTGGGCCTGTACTACACGACCCGCGACCGCATCAACGCCAAGGGCGAAGGCCTGATCTTCTCCGACATCGGCGAAGTCCAGCGCGCGCTCGACGCCAACGTGGTCGAGCTCACCGCCAAGGTCGCGGTCCGCATCACCGAGTACACCAAGGACAAGGAAAGCGGCGCGTTCGTGCCGTCGACCTCGCTGGTGGACACGACCGTGGGCCGTGCGCTGCTGTCCGAGATCCTGCCGAAGGGCCTGCCGTTCTCGAACATCAACAAGGCGCTGAAGAAGAAGGAGATCTCCAAGCTCATCAACGTCTCGTTCCGCAAGTGCGGCCTGAAAGAGACCGTCGTGTTCGCCGACAAGCTGTTGCAGAACGGCTTCCGCCTGGCGACCAAGGCCGGCATCTCGATCGCGATCGACGACATGCTGGTTCCGGCCGAGAAGCACGGCATCATCGACCGCTCCGCCAAGGAAGTGAAGGAGATCGAGCAGCAGTACGTCTCGGGTCTGGTGACCTCCGGCGAGCGCTACAACAAGGTGGTCGACATCTGGGGCAAGGCCGGCGACGAAGTGTCGAAGGTCATGATGGCCAAGCTGTCGAAGCAGACCGTCATCGACCGCCACGGCAAGGAAGTCGAGCAGGAGTCCTTCAACTCGATCTACATGATGGCCGACTCGGGCGCTCGCGGTTCCGCCGCGCAGATCCGCCAGGTGGCCGGCATGCGGGGCCTGATGGCCAAGCCCGACGGCTCGATCATCGAGACGCCCATCACGGCGAACTTCCGCGAAGGCCTGAACGTGCTGGAGTACTTCATCTCCACCCACGGCGCCCGAAAGGGTCTGGCCGACACGGCGCTGAAGACCGCGAACTCCGGTTACCTGACGCGCCGCCTGGTCGACGTGACGCAGGACCTGGTCGTGATCGAGCAGGATTGCGGCACCCACGAAGGTGCCGTGATGCGCGCGATCGTCGAAGGCGGTGAAGTCATCGAATCGCTGCGCGACCGCATCCTGGGCCGTACCGCGGCCGAGGACGTGCTGCATCCGGAAACCCGTGCGGTGCTGGCCAACGCCGGCGACATGCTCGACGAGGACCTGATCGAAGMGCTCGAAGCCGAAGGCGTCGACGAGGTCAAGGTGCGCACCGCGCTGACCTGCGCGACCCGCTTCGGCATCTGCGCCAAGTGCTACGGCCGCGACCTCGGCCGCGGCGGCCTGGTCAACAACGGCGAAGCGGTCGGCGTGATCGCCGCCCAGTCGATCGGCGAACCCGGCACCCAGCTGACGATGCGGACCTTCCACATCGGTGGCGCGGCCTCGCGTGCGGCGGTCGCCTCGAGCGTCGAAGCCAAGTCGAACGGTTCGATCGGCTTTAACGCCACGATGCGCTACGTGACCAACAGCAAGAGCGAGCTGGTCGTGATTTCGCGTTCGGGCGAGATCGTCATCCATGACGAGCACGGCCGCGAGCGCGAGCGCCACAAGGTGCCGTACGGTGCGATCCTGGCGGTGAAGGCCGACCAGACCATCAAGGCCGGCCACGTGCTGGCCAACTGGGACCCGCTGACCCGCCCGATCATCACGGAATTCGCCGGCTTGACGAAGTTCGAGAACGTCGAGGAAGGTCTCACGGTCGCCAAGCAGGTGGACGAAGTCACCGGCCTGTCGACGCTGGTCGTGATCGATCCGAAGCGCCGCGGCGCTGCCAAGGTCGTGCGTCCGCAAGTGAAGCTGATCGACGCCTCGGGCGCCGAGGTCAAGATCCCCGGCACCGACCACTCGGTGACGATCGGCTTCCCGATCGGCGCGCTGGTGCAGGTGCGCGACGGCCAGGACGTGGGCCCCGGCGAAGTGCTGGCGCGGATTCCGGTCGAAGGCCAGAAGACCCGCGACATCACCGGCGGTCTGCCGCGCGTGGCCGAGCTGTTCGAGGCCCGTTCGCCGAAGGACAAGGGCATGCTGGCCGAGATGACCGGTACCGTGTCGTTCGGCAAGGAGACCAAGGGCAAGATCCGCCTGCAGATCACCGACCCCGAAGGCACGGTCTGGGAAGACCTGGTGCCGAAGGAAAAGAACATCCTGGTGCACGAAGGCCAGGTGGTGAACAAGGGCGAAAGCGTGGTCGACGGCCCGGCGGACCCGCAGGACATCCTGCGCCTGCTGGGTTCGGAAGAGCTCGCGCGCTACATCGTGGACGAAGTGCAGGACGTGTACCGCTTGCAAGGCGTGAAGATCAACGACAAGCACATCGAGGTGATCGTTCGCCAGATGCTGCGCCGGGTCGTGGTCGAGAACGTCGGCGACACCAACTACATCGCCGGTGAACAGGTCGAACGCAGCGAGATGCTCAACACCAACGACGCTCTGCGCGCCGCTGGCAAGATCCCCGCGACGTTCACCAACCTGCTGCTGGGTATCACGAAGGCATCGCTCTCGACCGACAGCTTCATCAGCGCCGCATCGTTCCAGGAAACGACGCGCGTGCTGACCGAAGCCGCGATCATGGGCAAGCGCGACGAGCTGCGCGGCCTGAAGGAAAACGTCATCGTCGGCCGCCTGATCCCTGCGGGCACCGGCATGGCGTACCACCAGGCACGCAAGGTCAAGGACGCGATGGACGAGGCCGAGCGGCGCGCGATCGCCGAGTCGGAAGCGGCCGAACTGGCCGGTGCCGGCAGCGTCGCCGACGAAGCCACGACCACGGTCGATGCCAGCGAAGGTGCGGCCAGCGAATAACTGGTTAGCATCTCCGGCCATGACCGGAACACGAAGCCCCCTTTCCGCCCGCGGATCGGGGGCTTTTTCATTCAGGCCGGCGACATGAGCAGCTGGCCCGATTCACTGCCGTTCTGGATCGGCGGCGCGCTGGCGCTGTTCTGGTTCGTCGGCGCCTACAACCGGCTGGTGCGGCTGCGTTCGGCCGCCCTGCAGGCCTATGCGACGCTCGACGCCGCGCTGGTGCGCCAGCTCGAGTTCGTGCTGGCGCGGACGGCCGAGTCCGACGCGGCCGCAACGGCGTCCGCCGAGCCGCCCTCCGGCGTTTCGCTGCAGGCCGCGGCCGGCC
Organism: Variovorax sp. P1_H2; assembly: GCF_056405295.1. NCBI lineage: Bacteria > Pseudomonadati > Pseudomonadota > Betaproteobacteria > Burkholderiales > Comamonadaceae > Variovorax > Variovorax sp. P1_H2. Next base: position 36,873 of record NZ_JBFUCJ010000024.1, read on the forward strand.
AGCTGGCGACGCTGCTGGCCGCGACCCGGCTGCGGCCGCTCGACCCGGCCGGCATCGCCGCCCTGGGCACCGCCTTGCACGTGCTGCTGGCGGCCTGGCTGCACCTGCATCCGGAAGCCGTCGTCAGCTTCGAGGCCGACGGCACCTTGTCGCGGCCGGTGCCCCTCCACGGCACCGACGAGCCCGCGCCGGACAGCGTGCCGCTGGCCTGGCCCGAGCCCTCGGCGGCGGCGGAAATCGCCCGCAGCCAGTTCAACCAGGCGGTGCTGCGGTACAACGCGGCGATCGGCCAGTTTCCCGCGCTGCTGGTGGCGTGGATCATGCAGCTGCGTCCGGCGGCCCTGTTGCGCTGACTCGCTCGCGGCAATCGCCGCCCCTCTCATTTCCCGCGCCTTTACCATCGACCCAAGTTGCCAGATCTTTCAGACACCCCTTCCGTTTCGCCGAACGCTTCGCCGCCCCTGTGGCGCCAGTTGCAGTGCACCGCCGCGGCGCTCGCCTCGATCCGCAGCGGGCAGTCGGGCTCGGCCGCCTTCGAGGCCGTCGAGCCGGCGCTCCGGCCCGGCGTGCAGGCGCTCGGCTTCCAGGTGCTGCGCTGGCTCGGCCGCGCCGAGGCGCTGCGCCGCCAGCTGGCCAAGAGGACCCCGCCACCGGCCGCCGACGCCTTGCTCTGCACGGCGCTGGCGCTGGCCTGGGACGCCGAGCGCTCGCCCTACGAGCCTTTCACGCTGGTCGACCAGGCGGTCGAGGCCGCCAAGCGCAATCCGGGCACCCGGGCCCAGGCCAGCTTCATCAATGCCTGCCTGCGGCGTTTCCTGCGCGAGCGCGACGAACTGGTGGAGATCACCGACCGCGAGCCGGTCGCCCAGTGGAACCATCCGCGCTGGTGGATCGAGCGGCTCAAGCGCCAGCATCCGCGCGAATGGCAGCGCGTGCTGGCAACCGACAACACCCAGGCGCCGATGACCCTGCGCGTCAACCTGCGCAAGACCAGCGTCGCCGCGTTCCGCCAGGGCCTGGCCGCCGCGGACCTGCCGGCGGTCCCGGTCGGCCCCAGCGGCTTGCAGCTGGCGCGAGCCCGGCCGGTGTCCCAGATCCCCGGATTCTCGGCGGGCGAATGCTCGGTGCAGGATGMGGCCGCGCAAATCGCCGCCCCCTTGCTGCTGTCCGGCCTCGGCCGGCGGGGCGGCGCGCCGCTGCGGGTGCTGGACGCCTGCGCGGCGCCGGGCGGCAAGACGGCGCATCTGCTCGAGGCGGCCGGCAGCGCGGCGATCGAAGTCACCGCGCTGGAGGTCGATGCGGCCCGCAGCCGGCGCATCGAGGAGACCCTGTCCAGGCTCGGCCTGGGCGCCAGGGTCGTCGTCGCCGACGCCTCGCGGCCCTCCGACTGGTGGGACGGCCAACCCTTCGACGCCATCCTGCTCGACGCCCCATGCACCGCATCGGGCATCGTTCGCCGCCATCCCGATGTGCGCTGGCTGCGGCGCGAAAGCGACATCGAGCAACTGGCGGTGCAGCAGGCCATGCTGTTGGCGGGCCTGTGGCCGCTGGTCCGGCCGGGCGGCCGGCTGCTCTATTGCACCTGTTCGGTGTTTTTCGAGGAGGGTGCGCACCAGATCGAGGCGTTCCTTGGACACAACACCGATGCCCGTTTGCTGCCCTCGCCGGGCCATTTGCTACCCCAAAGCGGGGTGAATGCGCGCGGCGTCCCGGACAATGCCTTGGGTGATCACGACGGTTTCTTCTACGCGCTGCTCGAGAAGCTGCCACGCTGAAAGGCGCTGGCCGGCTCGGCTGGCCGCGTTCCTGATGCTGGTCTGGGTGCTATCGGCCTGGTTGCCCGGCTCCGCCTGGGCGGATTCGCGTGGTCCCTCGATCTCCCATCTGCGGCTCGAGCAGGCGGACGACGGCGTCTACCTCACGGCCCAGGTCCAGTTCGAGCTGCCGCCGGTGGTCGAGGAGGTGCTCGAAAAGGGCATCGCGATCTATTTCGTGGCCGAGGCCGAGCTGTACCGGGAACGTTGGTACTGGACCGATCTCAAAATGGCTCAGGCGGCGCGCTACATGCGGCTGGCCTACCAGCCCCTGACCCGCCGATGGCGTCTCAACGTATCCCCCGTGCCCATCACCAACTCCGGCTTCGGCGTCTCGCTGAACCAGAACTTCGACACCCTCGCCGATGCCCTCGAGGCCATCAGCCGGGTCGGTCGGCTGCGGCTGGGCGACCTGGCCGAAATCGGTGACGACGCCACCCACCCCGTGAGCTTCCGCTTCCGGCTCGACACCTCGCAGCTGCCCCGGCCCTTCCAGATCGGTGCGGTCGGCCAGACCGACTGGAACATCTCGGTCGAAAAGAGCGTCCGGCTTCCGCTGGAGAAATCGAAGTGAGCACAAACCTGCGGGCGACCCCTCGGGCGTCGCCGGCGGCGCGGCGCTCGCGCGCCATCCGCTGGGCGATCGGGGTGGTGGCCGCGCTGGTCACGGCCATCGGCCTGGTGCTGATGTTCCTGCTGGCACAGGCCACCAACAACCGCGCCCTGTACGAGCGCAACTACACCCGCCTGTTCGGCATCAACGTGGTGGTCGCGACCGTGCTGGTGATCGTCATCGGATGGGTCGCGTTCCGGCTGCTGCGGCGACTGCGGCAGGGCAAGTTCGGCAGCCGGCTGCTGATCAACCTGGCGATGATCTTCGCGCTGGTCGGCGTGGTGCCGGGCTTGCTGGTGTACGTGGTCTCCTACCAGTTCGTCGCCCGTTCGATCGAGAGCTGGTTCGACGTCAAGGTCGAAGGCGCCCTCGACGCCGGTTTGAACCTCGGACGCGCCACGCTGGATTCATTGGCCGACGAGCTCGCGAGCAAGGCGCGCACCGCCAGTGCGCAGCTGGCCAACGTGCCGGACACGCGCGCCGGGCTGGTGCTCGAGCGCATCCGGGACCAGTTGGGCGCCACCGATGTCATCCTCTGGACCGGCAGCGGCCAGCTGGTGGCCAGCGCGGGCGCGTCGCGCTTCCAGCTCAGCCCCGAGCGGCCGACCCCGCAGCAGTTGCGGCAGGTGCGGGCCGACCGCGCGGTCGCGCACATCGAAGGCCTCGACGAGAGCTCGGCGCCGGGCGCGCCGGCGCCGGTCGCCAGCGTCAGGGCGCTGGCGCTGGTGCAGAGCCAGGGCTTCGAGTTCAACACCGAGCCGCGCTTCCTGCAGATCACCCAGCCGCTGCCGCCGGCCGTGGTGAGCAACGCGCTGGCGGTGCAGGAGGCCAACCGCGAGTACCAGGAGCGGGCGTTGGCGCGCGAGGGGCTGCGCCGCATGTACATCGGCACGCTGACGCTGACCCTGTTCCTGGCGGTGTTCGGCGCCGTCCTGCTGGCCGTGCTGTTCGGCACCCAGCTGGCCCGGCCGCTGCTGGTGCTGGCCGACGGCGTGCGGCAGGTGGCCGGCGGCGACCTGCGGCCCACTGCGGTGCTGCAGGGCCGCGACGAGCTCGGCGGCCTGACGCGCTCCTTCGCCATGATGACGCAGCAGCTCGCCGATGCGCGCGGCGCGGTCGAGAAGACCATGGGCGAGCTCGACGCCGCCCGCTCGAACCTGCAGACCATCCTGGACAACCTCACCTCCGGCGTGATCGTGCTCGACGCCCAGGGTTTCATCCGTTCGACCAACCCCGGCGCGACGCGGGTGTTGAGGGCGCCGCTGGCGGCCTTCGAAGGCCAGCGGCTGTCCGACGTGCCGGGCCTGACGGAGTTCGCGCAGAACGTCCAGCAGCAATTCGACGATTTCGAGGTCGAACGGCTCCAGCACGGCCTCGATCACTGGCAGCACGCCTTCGAGCTGCACGCGGGCGGCGACGTCATGGACCAGGACACCATCAACATCGTGGCGCGCGGCGCCGAACTGCCGGGCGCCGAGCGGCTGCTGGTGTTCGACGATATCTCCGAGATCGTCTCGGCCCAGCGCGCGCAGGCCTGGGGCGAGGTGGCGCGCCGGCTGGCCCACGAGATCAAGAATCCGCTGACGCCGATCCAGCTCTCGGCCGAGCGGCTCGAGATGAAGCTCTCGGGCAAGGTCGCCCAGCCTGAGCAGGCGATCCTGACCAAGTCGGTCAAGACCATCGTCGACCAGGTCGACGCGATGAAGCGGCTGGTGAACGAATTCCGGGACTACGCGCGATTGCCCGCGGCCGATCTCCGGCCGGTCGACCTGAACGGTCTGATCCTGGATGTGCTGCATCTCTATCCGGCCGAGAATGYGCCGGTGGCTTTGCGGCCCGAACTCGACGCGCGCTGTCCGCCGATCCGGGCCGACGAGCAGCAGATCCGCCAGGTCATTCACAACCTGTTGCAAAACGCCCAGGATGCGGCGGAGGCGAATGCCGGGCGCACCGGGCAGCCGGCCGAGGTCGTGATCCGCACCCGCCTCGGCGAATCGGGCCAGCGGGTGCGCCTCACGGTGCAGGACAGCGGCCCCGGCTTTGCCGAGCACATCCTCAAGCGGGCCTTCGAGCCCTACGTCACGACCAAGGCCAAGGGCACCGGGCTGGGCCTGGCGGTGGTCAAGAAGATCGCCGACGAGCACGGGGCCCGGATCGAACTTTCGAACCGCCTGGTCGATGGGGCTGTGGCTGGGGCGCAAGTCTCGCTATCATTCGCGCTTGCAGCGCAGCCGCAGGTAGCGGCCGCTTACACCGAAGATTCGAAGTCATCCATCATCTGAGCGCTTGCCGCGCGCGGCAGTGGACCCGGCAAACGGACCGATCACTCTAACTACAACGCGCACACTCAAGCACACATGGCAAACATCCTCGTGGTCGACGACGAGCTGGGCATCCGGGACCTGCTCTTCGAAATTCTCAATGACGAAGGCCACAACGTGGAACTCGCCGAGAACGCGGCCGAGGCGCGCGCCGCGCGACAGCGGGCCCGCCCCGACCTGGTCCTGCTCGACATCTGGATGCCCGACACCGACGGCGTGACGCTGCTCAAGGAGTGGTCGGCGGCCGGCCTGCTGAGCATGCCGGTGGTCATGATGAGCGGCCACGCGACGATCGACACCGCGGTCGACGCCACGCGCATCGGTGCCTTCGCCTTCCTCGAGAAGCCGATCACGTTGCAGAAGCTGCTGAAGGCGGTCGAGCAGGGGCTGGCGCGCGAAAGCGCGCGCCGTGCCGCTGCCAGCGTGGTGCCGCCGTCGAGCAGTTTCGCCGCGGTCGTGACCACGGTCGGCGACAGCGCGCTGGTGCCGGCCGCGCCGGCGCTGCCGGCGGCCGACCTGGGCCCCCAGTCGACGCAGAGCTTCGATCTCGACCGCCCGCTGCGCGATGCGCGCGATGGCTTCGAGAAGGCGTACTTCGAATTCCACCTGGCGATGGAGAACGGCTCGATGACGCGCGTGGCCGAGAAGACCGGTCTCGAGCGCACCCACCTGTATCGAAAACTGAAGCAACTTGGCGTCGATCTTTCGAGAGGGCGCAGAAGCGCTGTATAATCGCGGGCTGCACACCAAGGCCCGGTAGCTCAGTTGGTAGAGCAGCGGATTGAAAATCCGCGTGTCGGTGGTTCGATTCCGCCCCAGGCCACCAGATATTCAAGCGCCCCAGTGCCCGATTCGGGTCCTGGGGCGTTTTGTTTGTTGCGCCGATGTCTTCACGGCTCGGGCGCTGTGCGACCGTCCCTCAGGGTCAAGCGCTGCCTGAGTTGAGGAACTGCCTCAGGCGGTGACTCAAACCGAGATCGAGCCGGGGCCCGTCATGGATCGCGGCGATGCGCTACGCGGACAGAGATCGCGGAAGAAGTCCGAGGCCTTCCTGGTCGAGCCAATGGGCATCAATGCCGCATTGCCGCTCGATCAAACCCCTGTTCCTCGCAGTGACACGGGCTCGAGCCCCATCGTGCTCAACAATGCAAGAACACCATGGAAACCAACTGCCTCCACGAAGACGTGCCCGGCGGCGTGCCCATCAAGATGTGGACGCGCGGCGTGCCGGTCGAAGACGCGGCCAAGCGCCAGTTGACCAACGCTGCGCGCCTGCCCATCGTCTTCAGGCACATCGCGGCCATGCCCGATGTGCACTTCGGCATCGGCGCCACCGTGGGCTCGGTGATCCCGACCCTCCGCGCGATCATTCCGGCGGCGGTGGGCGTGGACATCGGCTGCGGCATGATCGCCTGCAAGACCACGCTGGTGGCCGAAGACCTGCCGGACAACCTGGCCCCGCTGCGCTCGGCCATCGAGCGCGCCGTGCCGCACGGCCGCTCGCCCGGCGCGCGCGACCCGGGCGCGTGGCAGAAGGCGCCGGGCTCGGTCAATACCGCATGGGCGCAACTCGAACCCGAGTTCACCGCGCTGTGCCGCGACTACCCGAAGCTGGCGAAGACCAACCACATCCAGCACCTGGGCACGCTGGGCACGGGCAACCACTTCATCGAGGTCTGCCTGGACGAAGCGGGGTTCGTGTGGTTCATGCTGCACTCGGGCTCGCGCGGCGTGGGCAACTTCATCGGCACGATGTTCATCGAGCTGGYCAGGCAGGACGCGATGCGCCACCAGGTCAACCTGCCCGACCGCGACCTCGCCTACTTCGAGGAAGGCAGCCGTTACTTCGGCGACTACGTGCGCGCGGTGGGTTGGGCGCAGAAGTTCGCGGCCATCAACCGCGAGCTGATGATGAAGCGCGTGATCGAGGCCGCGAAGACGGTGATCCGAAAGAGCTTCCAGAGCCACATCGAGGCGGTGAACTGCCACCACAACTACGTGCAGAAGGAACGCCACTTCGGAGAGGACGTCTACGTCACCCGCAAGGGCGCGGTCAGCGCAAAGTCCGGGCAACTGGGCATCATTCCCGGCAGCATGGGCGCGCGCAGCTACATCGTGCGCGGCAAGGGCAACGCGGACAGCTTCGACAGCTGCTCGCACGGCGCCGGCCGCGTGATGAGCCGCAGCGAGGCCAAGCGCCGCTTCACGCTGGCGGATCACCGCGCGGCGACCGAAGGCGTCGAATGCCGCAAGGACAAGGACGTGATCGACGAAACGCCGGCCGCGTACAAGAACATCGATGCGGTGATGGAGGCGCAGAAGGACCTGGTTGAAGTCGTCCACACCTTGAAGCAGGTGGTGTGCGTGAAGGGCTGAGCGCGAAGCCGGGCCGCCGGGACACCGAACCCGCCCGCTCTATCTCACCTTGACGACGACCTTGCCTTTTGCGCGGCCTGCTTCGACGTAGGCCATGGCCTCGTTGGTTGACTCGAACGGGAAGACCCGGTCCATCACGGGGCGGATGACGCCAGCATCGAAGAGGCGGGTGATCTCGCGCAGTTGGCTCCCGTTCGCCTTCATGAAGAGGAACGCAAAGCTGACCCCGCGGCGCTTTGCCTTTCGTCGGATTCCCGAACTCAGCAGCCGCATGACCAGTTTCGCGAACCCGGGTGCCCCGCTTTCCTTGCCGAATTCGGGATCAGGCGGTCCGGAGATGGAGATGAGCTTCCCGCCGCCCTTGAGCACGCGGAGGGATTTTTCGAGTGTCTTGCCGTCCTGGCTGTTCAGGACCACGTCATAGTCGCGCAGGACATCCTCGAAGTCCTGCGTCTTGTAGTCGATGACGATGTCTGCGCCCAGACTCTTCACGAGCGCGACATTGGTCGTGCTCGTCGTCGTGGCAACGGTTGCGCCCAGATGCTTGGCCAACTGGATGGCAAAAGTGCCTACGCCGCCGGAGCCAGCCTGAATGAAGACCTTCTGCCCCTTCTTCAGGTCGGCCTTCGCTATCAGTGCCTGCCAAGCCGTCAAAGCCACCAGGGGAATGGAAGCGGCTTCTTCCATCGTGAGACCCTTGGGCTTGAGCGCCAGGGAAGCTTCCTTGACGGGAACGAATTCAGCGAAGGTACCGATCCGAAAATCATCCGGCCGCGCATAGACCTCGTCGCCCAGCTTGAACTGCCGCACGCGGGGTCCGACCTTGACCACGACGCCTGCCACGTCGTGGCCCAGGATGAGGGGCAGGCGATAGGGCAGGATGAGCTTGAACTCACCATTCCTGATCTTGGCGTCCAGCAGGTTCACGCCAGCGGCGTGGACCTGGACCAAGACCTCGTCATCGCGCAATTCCGGAGTCGGCATGTCTGCCGACCGCAGCGCACCTTTCTTGCCGTATCGATCGAGAACAAATGCTTTCATGGTTCTTCCTTGTTCCTGCCTATGCGCCGAGCCGCAGGTCTTTTCGAACCCCTGCATCGAGCACGCGGGCAGGCGCAAACCTGCGCAGCAGGCGCATGCGGCTGGCGAGGCCGGGGGCGTAGTGGATCTTCGGATGAACCGCCTTGGCCGCCTTCAACACGATTTCGGCCACGACGTCAGGCCCATCAGCACCCACCAGCACTTCCTTGACCCGCTTCTCCACGCCCGCGCGGACTTCGCGATACACCTCAAGGGAAGCATCGGGTTTCAACAAGTTCGCGTCGAACGGCGTATTGATGTAGGCGGGCTCGACCACTGAGACGCGGATGCCCATCGTGCGCAGTTCATGGTCGAGCGATTCCGAATAGCCCGCGACCGCATGCTTGGTGGCGGAATACAGCGCCATGTAGGGCATTGGCAGGAAACCCAGCACGGAGCCGATGTTGATGATGCGCCCACCCCTTTGGCGGCGCATATGCGGCACGACGGCCCGGGTCATCCGGACCATCCCGAAGAAGTTCGTATCGAAGATCGACTGGGCCTGCTCGATCGAGCTCTCTTCCGCTCCGGCTGGAGCGACCCCGAAGCCGGCGTTGTTGACGAGAAGGTCGATGTGGCCTTCCAGTTGCATGACCTTCCGGACCGCAGCTTCGACCGACTCGTCCCGGGTCACATCAAGGGGCAACATCTCGAACGATCGTCGGCCTGCCTGGCCCCCACGTCTGCTGGTGCCGTATACCTTGTAGCCGGCCATCGCAAGCCGCTGCGCGGTCGCTTCGCCGATGCCCGAGGAGGCCCCCGTCACGAGGGCAACCTTGCTGTTCAAGTTCATGACGTTTCTCCTTCGGCGTGTGGGATTCGGGACGCGTCGGCATGCGGGGTGCGCTGCCAAACAGAAGGACAAGGGCGCGCTTGAAGGGCGTCATGTCCATTTGGAATGATGATCATCATATTTCTAGGCGAGCGAACAGGCAGCGTGTCTCAGTGGATTCAGGCGGGGGCCAGATGCTTCAGTGCGGCCTCGCACAGGCTGTCCGAGAGCGCGGGCTCGTCGACTGCACGGGCCAACAGCAATGTGCCCACCATGGTGGAGACGGTCACGAGTGCGCGTTCGTGGGCACCGGGCTGCCCCCAGTCAGGCGACTGACGGGCGACAAGATCAATCATTTCCTTGACATGCCGGGTGGTTGCTCGGCGGACTTCGGGTGCCTGGCGAGGCGTCTCCGAGCCCAGCGCGGCCAGGGGGCACCCCATCTCCACATGCTCCAGGTGCTCCCTCGAGAGATAGGTGCGAAGCATGGATGCCAAAGCCTGCTCGGCCGGCACGCTGGCAACGACGTTCGCCGCGACGGCGGCCGACTCGGCGCACGCCCGATTCGCTGCTTCTGCCAACATGGCTTCGCGCGATGCGAAATGGGCGTAGAAGGCGCCATGGGTCAGGCCGGCCTCCTTCATGATGTCGGCGACTCCGGTACCGTCGTAGCCGCTACGACGGATCGCCCGCGCAGCGACGGACACGATGCGCTCGTGCGAGGCTTCCTTGGCCGCTGCTCTGACCTTGTGCTTCGTGTTTCGCATGATGCGCATCATACATTTTTCGCAAAGCACGTACGGCGCCTAAGAGATCCGGCCGGGACCTGACGCCCATCGCCCTCGCGGTGGAAGCGCCCATGGTGCTGCTGGTCAACGAAGCCTCGCCGTACAAGACCTGGGCCGATTTCCTGAAAGCTGCCAAGGCCAAGCCGATGGGCTTCGCCACCTCGGGCACCGGCAGCGTCGCGCACGTGGACAACCAGAGGTCCCGCGACGTGATTGCCAAGGCGGGCATCAAGCTGGAGTGAGTTCGGCGGGAACTCAGCGGCCTCCGGCCTCGATCCCCAGTTCGGAACAGATCCGCGCCACCAGGGCCTTCAGTCCCGCGACTTCGGCCTCCAGCCGCGCCACATTGGCCTTCAGCGCCGCGACTTCGCCCAGCGACACGTCTGCTGCGCCCGCCGCCGGCCCTGCAAAGGCACCACCGCCCGCATCCTCCGCCGGCGCTCCGCTCAGCAAATGCGCCCAGCGGCTTTCACGCGCACCCGGCAGCCGCGCCAGCTTCACGACCAGCGCACCCGCCGGCCGTTCCGCCATCTCGTCCAGAAAACCCTCCACCGCCGAGATGTCGGCGAAGTTGTGCATCCGGTCGCAGGCGATGCGCAGTTCGCCCGCGGTCTGCGGGCCGCGCAGCATCAGCACGGTCAGCAGGATGATCGACTGCGAGGGGATGCGCAGCACGCCGTCGATGTTGTGGGCGTAGCGGAAGCTTCGCCCGCCGCTGGTCTCCGACACCAGGCTGTAGCCCTTGAGGCTGTCGAGCGCCGCCTGCGCCTCGGCATCCGTCACCTCCAGGATCGGGTTGCGGCTGGTCTTCTGGTTGCAGCCGGCGACCAGCGCATTGAGTGTCAGCGGATAGCTGTCGGGCACGGTGCGCTGCTTCTCGGCAAGCACCCCCAGCACACGGGTTTCGAGCAGCGACAGGGTGGGCAAAGTGGGCGTCATGGCGGCATTGTCGTCGCGGCCTCGCCCGCCCCCCGATCAGAAGTCGACCAGCGCCAAGCCCACGTTGAACACGGTGCGCTTGCGGTTGTAGTCGACCAGCGTATCGCCGTAGCCATAGAACAGCTGGGCCTGGAAGCGCAGGTTGCTCTTGACCGGGTCGCCGATCGCCTTGAGCCACTCGAGCCGGACCGCGCCCTTGCCGCCGCGCACCGCCACGCCGACCTGGTTCAGGCGGTCGATCTGCCAGGCGCCGCGCACCTCGGCGTGGCCCAGGTACTTGGTGATGTCGGGGTTGTCGTCGTCCGCGGAATTCTCGGAGATTCGGCTCCACACCCGGCCGGTGACGACGAACTTGTCGCCGAGCTCGGCGCCGCCCATCAGGTAGACCCGGTTCCAGCTGCGCGAATACGGCAAGTCCTGGCCGTTCGACTGGTGCACCAGGCCCAGGCCGGTGTAGCGCATGCGCCAGCCGCCGCCGAGCTTGAAATCGGTCGGGTAGCTGTAGATCAGCTCGGGTTCGTGGTCGGTGGTGCGGAAGGGGCGCGAGAGATCTTCGTTGAACACCTGCCAGGTCGAGGCCTGCGAGTAGGCGAACCAGAGGCCGTCCTTCTTGCTCGGGTCGTCCCCGGTGAGCAGGCCCTGCGCGAGCTTGGTGCGCACCGACAGGCCGATGCGCATGTCCTGGGCCTGGTAGGGCCGGTCGACGCCGGTGTGGTTGGGCGCCGGCGACGTCGGGGTTTCCGGCTCCCGGGCCGCCACGCCGACGCCGACGCTGAGCGGCCGGTAGCCGCGGAAGCCGAGCGTGCCGCAGTTGCTGCCGGCCTCGAGTTCCCAGAAGCGCGACAGCGGCGAGTACTGGCGGTCGCGGCAGCCGTCCTCGGTGGTGAGGGTGATCACGCGCGTGGCCGGCACCGTGGCGTCCACGGGCGGCTGCGTCTCGGCCAGCACCGGCGGCGCCGGCGGCACCGCCGCGGCCGGCAGGGTCTGCTGCTGGGCCCAGCGATCGAAGCAGGCGAGCCGCGCTTCCTTGTTGTCGCTGCCCGCGAGGCGCTGGCACTGCTGCCAGGTCAGTTGAGATTCGGCCAGGGGGCTGGGCGGCTTGTCCACCGCCTGGGCTTGCACAGCGGTGGCGCCGATTCCGGCGAAGAGAGCGGTGAAAAACAGAATGCGTTGATTCATCGATCGGTTGCCGAATTGCCAGTCTTGTTCAGTACGAAGGGATGGGTGCTGTCGCTCGCGGCATCGCGCCAGATGCCCTTGAACTCCCGGCCGCACGACGCCGCTTCCAGCGCGCCCAGCCAGACGCCGCTGATGGCGCGGCCGTCCAGCGATTCGTCGAGGCTCAGCATGCCGTCGTCGTCGATGTCACCCGCCAGCTGGGAGACGGTGGCGGGAGCGCCGTCGCCGCCCCGGCTGATTGTGCCGCGCACGCCGGCGTAGTCGGGATGTGGGTCGAGCTTGACTTTTGCGACGCCCTTCTGGCCGTCGATGCGCGCTTCCCAGGTGCCGAACAGCGCCGCGAGCGGCAGCTCCGATGCGCTGGCGGGGCAGGCCGCGGCGCTGGGCGCCGGCGCGCCCTTGGGGGCGTCCTGCGCGGCGGCGGCCACTGCAATCAAGCCGGCAGCGAGCCCGGCCGTCCGCAGCCACTTCATGGCGCCGAGGCGGCCGCTGCTGCTGCGGCGGCGTTGTCCTGCACCTTGCGCGCGAACTCGGCGCGCAGCGCCTTGAGTTTCTCGCGCGGGTCTTCCTTGGCGGTCTTCTTGTCGAGCGCCATCTCGGCGATGAATCGGCTCGGCTGCGCGGCGACCATCTCGCGGCCCTTCTTGCGCCGCTTGGTCCAGCTCACGGCCAGGCTGCGCTGGGCCCGCGTGATGCCCACGTACATCAGCCGGCGTTCCTCCTGCAGCCGCGTCAGCGTGTCGTCGCTGATCTTCTCCTGCCGGCCGCCGTCGTCGTCGAGCTTGAAGGGCAGCAGGCCTTCGGTCACGCCGACCAGCATCACGTGCGGCCACTCGAGGCCCTTGGAGGCATGCAGCGTCGACAGCGTGACCACGTTCTGGTCCTGCTCGCGCTCGCTGATGGTCGACAGCAGCGAGATCGTCTGCGCGACTTCGAGCAGGCTCTTGCGCTCGCTCTCGACGGTGGCGCCCGAGGCGTCGTCGATCTGGCCGCCGCAGCGCTGCGACATCCAGTCGCAGAACTCCATCACGTTGGTCCAGCGGCTGGCCGCGGCTTGCTCGCTGTCCTCGCCGTCGTAGAGATGCTTCTCGTAGTCGATCTCCTTGAGCCATTCGGCCAGGAAGGCGCGCGCATCCTCGGCGCCCAGGGTGCGGCGGGCCCGGTATTCGAGGTCGTTGATGTAGCGGCCGAACTCGTGCAGGCCCTCTTGGGCGCGCTTGGGCATCACGCTCGGCAGAGACGGGCTGAACAGCGCCTCGAACAGGCTCAGCTTGTACTGGCTCGCGAAGGTGCCGAGACTGGCCAGCGTGGTGTGGCCGACGCCGCGCTTGGGCGTGGTCACGGCACGCAGGAAGGCCGGGTCGTCGTCGTTGTTGACCCACAGCCGGAACCAGCCGCACAGGTCCTTGATCTCGGCGCGGTCGAAGAAGCTCTGGCCGCCCGAGACCTTGTACGGAATCTGCGCGCGGCGCAGCGCCTGCTCGAACACCCGGGCCTGGTGGTTGGCGCGGTAGAGGATCGCGAAGTCGCGGAACTCCTTGAACTGCGGGCCCTGCGCGGTGGCGTCGCCGGCGCGCAGGCTCTGGATGCGCGCCACCGTGCGCTCGGCCTCGTGGGCTTCGCTGTCGGCATCGACGATGCGCACCGGCTCGCCCTCGCCGAGTTCGCTGAACAGCGTCTTCGGGAACAGCTTCGGGTTCGGGCCGATCACGTTGTTGGCCGCGCGCAGGATCGCGCTGGTGCTGCGGTAGTTCTGCTCGAGCTTGATGACCTTGAGGTTCGGGTAGTCGACCGGCAGCTTCTTGAGGTTGTCGAGCGTGGCGCCGCGCCAGCCGTAGATCGACTGGTCGTCGTCGCCCACGGCGGTGAAGCGGCCGCGCTCGCCGACCAGCGCCTTCAGCACCTCGTACTGGGTGGCGTTGGTGTCCTGGTATTCGTCGACCAGCACGTGGCCGAGCGCCGCCTGCCACTTGGCGCGCACCTTGTCGTGCTGCTGAAGCAGCTTCAGCGGCATGCCGATCAGGTCGTCGAAGTCGACGCTCTGGTAGGCCGCCAGCCGCTCCTCGTAGCGCGCCATGATGCGGGCCGTGATGCGCTCGTTGTCGTCGGCTGCCAGCGCCTCGGCCTGGGCCGCGTTGAGGCCCATGTTCTTCCACTTGCTGATGGTCCACTGCCAGATCCGCGCGGTGGCGGYATCGGTGGTGCCGCCGGCATCCTTGAGGATCTTCGTCACGTCGTCGCTGTCGAGGATGCTGAAGGCCGGCTTCAGCCCCAGCACCGCGCCGTCCTCGCGCATCATGCGCACGCCTAAAGCGTGGAAGGTGCAGACCACCACGTGCCTGGCGTCGCGCCCGATCAGGCCCTTGGCGCGCTCGCGCATCTCGGAGGCCGCCTTGTTGGTGAAGGTGATGGCCGCGATCCGCTTGGGTTCGAGGCCGGCCTGGATCAGGCGCGCGATCTTGTGGGTGATCACGCGCGTCTTGCCCGAGCCAGCGCCGGCGAGGACCAGACAGGGGCCGTGCATGTAGTTGACGGCTTCTTGTTGCGCGAGATTGAGACCGGAAGACATGGAGGTGCGGGAACGGAAGGCGCAAACGGGCAATGATACGGGGGGCACCGCGCGCGCCGGGTCGCCGGAGTGTGCTAGGGCGCCCGCAGGCCGGGATGGCCGGCGGCGCCAAGCGCAATCGCTGCGTGCTGCAGATCTTCGTTGTTGCCGTTCCCTTCTTCGCCCCCTGATAGCCGGAGGCTATGCGGCTGGGCGCATCGCCCGCATCATCCTGTGGACCACAGCCCTGGCCTTCTTCAGCTTCCCCTTGGCCGCGGTCTGGGTCAGGGCGTGAGGACGCCCAGCTTGTGTGGATCGGCGTCGGACAGCAACTCGCAACGTGACAGGTCGCGTCCCTGGGTGCCGTCGCAATAAAAGGTGTTGTAGACCTTCCCGAACAGGGTCGGCGACGAGGTGAACAGCACCCCCTGGTTCGGCTGCCACCGGTCCTTGGCGGCCGGCTCGGCCGCTGCCGCGGCCGCCGGTTCGCCGGCCGGGGCGATGAACTCCGCCAGCATCCGCTGAGCGTCCTCGCCGCTCCAGCGGCTGGCGAGTTCGCCGGGGCGGGGCCGGCTGGCGACCGGGATCAGCAGCGCGTTGACCTGGAAGCCGCGGCCGAAGCGATGTTCCTTGCCCGCCAGGAAGGCAAAGGCGCAGGCGGCCTGGCACTGGCCCTTGGCCTCGGTGTTGGCGCCGGCGGCCCGGATCGCATGCGCGTAGTCGCCGGCAACCTCGGCCGAGCCGCCCAACGCGTTCTCGAAGACCACGGTGCGAACCCGGCCACTGGCCAGCTGCGATTCGAACTCCTTGAACGCACTGCCGTCGAGCATGCCGCTGACCAGCAGGCGGTTGCCCTCGAGCTCCAGGGTGGCTGCCGGCACGCTGGCGACCATGCCGCTGAGGGCAAGGAAGCACAAAATCCTCAAGAGCGACTTCACCGGATGAGCCTTTCGCAGGAGCCCGGACTGAGCCCTGCCGCGTCGATAGCTTGTCCAGCCCGCCGGCGCAGAGTCAACCGTTGTTGCAGAGTATTTCCTGCCGCCGGTCGTTTCAGATCCGAATTTCGTGCAATATTGCTTTCGACTAATGCTTCGGTACTCAGAAGCGCTGCTACAGTGGCTTCCTGGACCGGGAGAGTGGCATGACGACTTTGACACGCGGGGTGCTTTGGATGGCATGGCTGGCCGGCATCGGCTGGCTGTGGTTCGCCGGTTCGCTCGGGACCGGCGCCGCCTTGGCGGCGATCTTGCCGAGCCCGCTGCTCTTTCTGCTTCCCGTGACCGTGCGACGTCGCCGGTCCGGCCTTCAATACGTGGAGATGGGCAAGGAGCCGGTCGGCCTGCTCTGACGCCGCTGCGGGGCTCAGATGCTCTGCGGATCCACATCGACCAGCCAGCGGATCACGCCCTTGCCCTCGGGCTGGCGGCGCAGAGCGTGCAGCAGCGGCTGCCATTGCGCCAGCAGCCGCTGCAGGGCCGCGCGAGAACCACTCTCGATCAGCATCTGCGCCCGCTCCACGTTCGCCACCCGCTGGATCGTCAGCGGCACCGCCGGATAGCGCGTGACCCGGTCGGCGCCCGGCAGCGCGTCGGCCGCGGCACTGGCGGCGTTGAGGAAGGCCTGCGCGGTTTCCTGCGTGCGCGCGTCGGCCCGCAGCAGCGCCTGGAAGGCGAAGGGCGGCATGCCGGCGGGCGCGCGCTCCTTCAGCTCCCCCTCGGCGAAGGCCGCGTAGTCGTGCCGGCGCAGCGCCGCGAACAGCGGGTGCTGCGGATGGTGAGTCTGGATCCACATCTCGGCGGTGGCTTCCTGCGCCGTCAGGTAGGCGGCATCGCGGCCGGCGCGGCCCGCCGACTGCATCAGCAGGCTGAACAGCCGCTCCGGCGCCCGGAAGTCGCTCGAGAACAGCGCGCCGTCCGGGTTGACGGCCGCGACCAGCGTGATGCGGCGGAAATCGTGGCCCTTGGCGATCATCTGCGTGCCCACCAGCACGTCGACCTCGCCAGCGTGCACGGCGGCGAGCTGCGATTCGAGCGCCCCCTGCTTGCGCGTGCTGTCGGCGTCGATGCGGGCGATGCGCACCGCGCTGCCGTCGGGCCGCCGGACCGCGGCGAACAGTTCGCCCAGGTGCTCCTCCAGGCGCTCGGTGCCGCGGCCGACCGGCGCGATGTCGGGGTTGCCGCAGGCCGGGCAGGCGCGCGGCACGCGCTCGGTGAAGCCGCAGTGGTGGCAGCGCAGGGTGCGGTCGATCTTGTGGAACACGCGGTAGGCGCTGCAATGCGGGCATTCGCTCTTCCAGCCGCAGTCGCCGCAGGTCAGCACCGGCGCGTAGCCGCGCCGGTTCAGGAACACCATGCTCTGCTCGCCGCGCGCGATGCGCTGGCCGATGGCCTCGAGCAGCGCGCCGGACAGCACGGTCTTCGGCGGCTGCAGGTTCATGTCGACCAGCCGCACCGCGGGCAGCGCGCCGGCGCCCACGCGCGAGGGCATCGCCAGCCGCAGGTAGCTGCCGCCGGCATCCGTGCCCTCCGCCGGCCGGCTGCGGTGCCAACTCTCGAGCGAGGGCGTGGCCGAGCCGAGGATCACCTTGGCGCCCTCACGCCGGCCGCGCCACACCGCCAGGTCGCGGGCCGAGTAGCGCGCGCCCTCCTGTTGCTTGTAGCTGGGGTCGTGCTCCTCGTCGACCACGATCAGCCGCAGTGCCGGCATCGAGGCGAATACCGCCATCCGGGTGCCGAGCACGATGCGCGCCGCGCCGCCGTGCGCCGCCAGCCAGCTCGCGAGCCGCTGCGGGTTGGTCATGCCGCTGTGCAGCGAGACCACCGCATCGGCGCCGAAGCGCGCCTTGAAGCGGGCTTCGAGCTGCGGCGTCAGGTTGATCTCGGGCACCATCACCAGCGCCTGCGCATCGGGCTCGCGCTCGAGCAATGCCGCCACGCTGCGCAAATAGACCTCGGTCTTGCCGCTGCCGGTGCTGCCGAACAGCAGGAAAGGGCCGGGCTCGGCCTCGAAGCGGGCCAGCGCGGCGGTCTGCTCGGCGGTGAGCGCCACCGCGGGCGCCACGGTGTCCGCGCCGCCGGTGCGCGCCGTAGGGCCGCCCTGGCGCTTGAGCCGTCGCGCCAGCTGGACCGCGCTCAGGTCCCGCAGCTGCGGCGGCAGGGCGGCCAGCGCGATCTCGCCGAGCGAGCGCTGGTAGTAGCGCGCCGCGAAGGCGACCAGGTCGCGCCAGGCCTCGCCCAGCGGCGGCAAGGCGTCCAGCACACCGGCCAAGGACTTGAGTTCCATGGCCGACGGCGTGACGTCGTCCGGGCCGCGGGCCGCCCAGGCGACTCCCAGCACCTCGCGGCGGCCCAAAGGCACCCGTACCAGTGCGCCCGGCGCCACAGCGGCGGGGCTTTTGTAGCTAAGTACATCCCCTAGTGCACTGTGCGCCGGAGTCTGAACGGCGACGTCGATGCACCAAGTCAAGGCAGCTTCCCACTAGGCAGGTTTGTTAAAGAGAAGTGGAGCAAAACGGCTTAAGTCGTTGATTTTTCAGCGCTTTGCGGGACATCCAGAGTTTCTGTGGATAACTTTGTTGATATCAGGGCTCGACACGTCGCCAGCCCTTGAAAATCAAGGCTCCCGCTGGAATGCCCGCAAAAAAAGCAAAGTTCAAATCCTATATGAATCAACAACTTAGCTTCGCTATCGCTTTAGGAGCAAGCCTTGACAAAGGTCAGAAGGTTTTGCGCACCGCAGCAGTCGTTTTGTGCATAAGTCAGTCCCTCCTTACGCTTTTGGCGCTTGACAAACGCCTGTGAGGCGTTCTCGACACTTACAACTCATAACAGAACGCTCAATCACGCAGCATGCGTGACTGCGAATGCACCGCATTCACGAGCGCAGCGACATGCGCCGGCGGCGTGAACTGGCTGATGCCGTGACCGAGGTTGAAGATGTGCGTCGGTCCGGTGCTGGCGGGGTCGGTGTGCGGCCGGCCGAAGCTTTGCAGCACCTTGGCGACTTCGTCCTCGATCTGCCGCGGCTGCGCGAACAGCACGTTGGGGTCGATGTTGCCCTGCAGGGCCTTGCCGCGCGGTCCTTCGCCGACGAGCGCGCGCGCGCGGCCGAGGTTGACGGTCCAGTCCAGCCCGAGCACCTCGCAGTCCAGCGGCTGCATCTCCTCGAGCCAGAGTCCGCCGCCCTTGGTGAAGAYGATGCGGGGCACCGGCCTGCCATCGGCGCCGTCGCGCTTCAGCTGCGACAGCACGCGCTGGGTGTAGGCCAGGCTGAAGGCCTGGAAGGCGCCATCGGCCAGGACACCGCCCCAGCTGTCGAACACCATCACGGCCTGGGCGCCGGCATCGATCTGCGCGTTGAGGTAGGCGGCCACGGCATCGGCATTGACCGCCAGCAGCCGGTGCATCAGGTCGGGACGGCTGTAGAGCAGCRTCTTCACCTGCCGGTAGTCGCTCGATCCCGCGCCCTCGACCATGTAGCAGGCCAGCGTCCACGGGCTGCCCGAGAAGCCGATCAGCGGCACCCGGCCGTCGAGCGCGCGGCGAATCGACGCCACGGCGTCGAAGACGTAGCGCAGCTTGTCCATGTCGGGCACGGCCAGGGCCGCGATGCCGGCTTCGTCGCGCACCGGCCGGGCGAAGCGCGGGCCTTCGCCGGCCTCGAAAGAGAGGCCCAGCCCCATCGCGTCGGGAACCGTCAGGATGTCGGAGAAGAGGATCGCGGCATCGAGCGGGAAGCGCTCCAGCGGCTGCAGCGTGACCTCGGTCGCGAAGTCGACGTTGGTGGCCAGGCCCATGAAGCTGCCGGCCTTGGCGCGGGTCGCGAGGTACTCGGGCAGGTAGCGCCCGGCCTGGCGCATCAGCCAGACGGGCGTGTGGTCGGTGGCCTGGCGCCAGCAGGCGCGCAGGAAGGTGTCGTTCTTCAGGGGGGCGAAAGGCATCCTGCGATTGTCGCAGGGGCCACCCCGCCCCGGCCGGCCTCAAGTCTTGTACTTGATCGAGCAGCCGTACGGGCGGGTGGCTGCGGCGCTGATCGCCTTGCCGCCGAAGGCTTCGCCGAGCGCCTGGTTGACGTAGTTGGTGGCGGTCTTGATGTCCTCCGCGCGGGCCGAGGGGATGCTGTCGATGCCGCCGGCATAGACCAGCGTGCCCTTGGGGTCGACGATGAAGATGTGGGGCGTGGTGCGGGCTCCGTAGGCGCGGCCGATGACGCCGTCCTCGTCCATCAGCACCGCGGTGGGGGCGCCGGATTGCGCCTTCATCCAGTCTGCCAGCGCCGCCGGCTTCAGGTAGTCGCCGTGGCCGCGCTCGGTCGAGTTGATGGCCAGCCAGACCACGCCCTTGGCGGTGGCGGCCTTCTGGGAGGCGGGCATGTTGCCGCTGCCGTAGTGCTTGCCGACGAAGGGGCAGCCCGGGTTGGTCCATTCGAGCACCACGAACTTGCCGGCGAAATCCGACAGGCGGTGCTGCGCGCCGGCAGTGTCGACGGCGACGAAATCCGGCGCCGGCTGGCCGACCGCGGGCGCGGCGGCGGCCTGCGCGTTCATCAGGAAGGTGGCGCCCAGCGCCACCGCTGCGGTCATGATGGCGCGCCGGGAGGCGCGGCTGAGGGCGGCGCGGGCATCGCGCGCCGCACGGTAGGAACGTGAGCCTGAAGAGGACGATGTGGACATGGTCGGCTTGGACTCCTTTGGATAAATACTCAACAACCGCGACAGCTTAGAACGGATTCTTCATGTCCGTGTGACAAGCCGTTAGGGGCGGGGTCAAAGCCGTGCCAGTGCCTCCCGCAGTTCATTCTTGCCGAGGATTTCGGTCAGCACCACGGGCGGCTTGCCGGGCGCCTGCAGCAGGTAGACCGGCACGCCGCTGCGCCCCAGCGCGGTCAGCGCTTCGGTGATGGCCGGGTCGCGCCGGGTCCAGTCGGCGCGCAGCAGCGCCACTTTGCGGGCATCGAAATCGGCCATCACCTCGGCGTCGGCCAGCGTGCTGCGCTTGTTGTACTGGCAGGTCACGCACCAGGCGGCCGTGAAGTCGACGAACACCGGCTGGCCGGCCGCCAGCAGTGCGTTCGTGCGCTCGGCCGACCACGGCTGCCAGCGCTGCCCCACCGCCGCCGTGGCGACGGGCTCCGCCGGTCGCAGCACATGGCCGCCGATGGCGCTCGCCAGCACGGCGCCGAGGGCGATCGTCAGGCTGGCGAGCACCAGCCGGGTACGGCCGCGCAGCGTCAGGCTCCAGGCGATCGCCGCCAGGCACACCAGCAGCCCCAGCAGGGCGCCGGCGCCGTCGATCCCGCTCTGCTGGCCCAGCACCCAGACCAGCCAGGCGACGGTGGCGAACATCGGGAACGCGAGCAGGCGCCGCAGGGTGTTCATCCAGGCGCCGGGCCTGGGCAGCAGGTGCGCCACGGCCGGCACGAAGCCGGCCGCCAGGTAAGGCAGGGCGAGGCCGAAGCCGAGCACCGCGAACATCAGCAGCGCCTGGCTGGCGGGCAGGCCGATCGCCAAGCCCAGCGAGGCCCCCATGAACGGTGCGGTGCAGGGCGACGCGACCACCACCGCAAGAACACCCGACAGGAAGTCGTTGGCCAGCGGATGGCGCGCCTGCACGGCGCCGAGCGAGGCCGGTGCCATGCGGCCGAACTCGAACACGCCGCCCAGGTTGAGGCCGATCAGCGTGAACAGGGCCGCCAGGGCTGCCACCACCACGGGCGATTGCAGCTGGAAGCCCCAGCCGAGCTGGGCGCCGGCCGACCGCAGCGCCAGCATCGCGCCGCCCAGGGCCAGGAAGGACAGGACGACGCCGCCGGTGTAGGCCAGGGCGGCCAGCCGGTGGGCGCGGCGGTCGTCGGCGTGGCGCGTGAAACCCAGCACCTTGATCGCCAGCACCGGGAACACGCAGGGCATCAGGTTCAGCAGCAGGCCGCCGATCAGCGCGCCCAGCAAGGCGGCGAAGAAGCCGACCGATGGCTGTGGCGGGGGGGCGGTGCCGGCGTTGGCTGCCAGCGCGGCCTTGAGCGCCGGCGACACCTGGGCCGGGGCTGCGATGGTCGGCCAGGCGCCGGAAACCGGCGGCTCGGCACGCCAGGCGACCGGTTGGCCGGGCTGCCGGTCGGCCTCGGCGAGCGCCACCACCACCGGCATCACGGAGGGGCTGGCGCTGCGCTGTTCGGCCAGCGGCACGCTGGCGGTCCAGGCATCGCCCTGCCAGGCCTGGGTCCAGTCGCTGCCCTGCACGGCGGCGGTACGGATCACTTCGGCGGTTTCGGGGAAGAATTCCAGGGTCTTGCCCTGCGCCGCGGCGGGCAGGCCTTCGAGGCGCACCTGCAGCCTGTCGCCCTCGACGGTGATCCGCCCGGACTGCGCCAGCGCCGCCGGCTGGGCCGCGAAGGCGGCGTCGAAATCCGCCTTGTGGAGCGCCGTCGAGCCCTGCAGCGGCAGCTTGAGCTGGAACTCGCCGTCCTCGGGAATGCACTCCTTGCTGCACACCAGCCACGAGGCCTTGAGCCTGACTTCGAGCGCCGGGCTGCCCGTGGGCGCGGCCTGCGGCTTGAAATCGGGCGCCACGGTGAGCGGCACCGGCAGCAGCACCGTGTGCTCGTAGCCGTAGTTGGCGAGGTTGCCGATCGGGATCTTGCGCGGCACCGGCCAGGCGATGTCGCCGCTGGAAACGCCCGCCGGCAGCGACCAGGCCAGCTCGGTCGGCAGGCCGGAGTCGCCGGCGTTCTTCCAGTAGGTGTGCCAGCCCGGCTGGTGCGCGATCTGCAGGCCGACCCAGACTTGCGCCCCGGGCGAAACGCCGTCGGGCGCATGGGCGACGAGTTCGGCCCGCACGTGCGGGGTCGTGACCACGGGGCCGACGCGGGACGCCAATTGCGCCGCGGCCGGCAGGCAGGCCGCAAGGCCGGCGCAAAGAATGGCCGCGAAGCGGAAACGGGAAAGCAAGGACATGCCTTCAGTCCGAGCGGCGCGCCGGGGCGAAGTTCCGGCCCGGCTCAAAAGGTGAGCTCCGTGCTTCGTACTGCGGTGCGAGCGCCTTCGGGCGGCCGGGCGACGCTCATTCGGCCCATCCCAGCACCACGCGCCGGCTGTTGGCGCTCTTCTTCTCGATCTTGGTGACCACCACGGCGCCGATCTCGCGCGTGTTGGCCACGTGGGTGCCGCCGCAGGGTTGGAAATCGATGGTTCCGGCGCCGTCGCCGATGCGGATGGTGCGGACCGTGCCGGTGCCGCGCGGCGGCTGCACGCTCATGCTCTTGACCAGGGCCGGGTTGGCGTCGAGCTCGGCATCGCTGATGGCGCCGACCGCCAGCGGGTGGGCCTCGGCCACCAGGCGCGCCAGGCCGGTTGTCAGGGCCTCCTTGTCGAGCGGCTCGGTCATGTGGAAGTCGAGCCGGGCGTAGTCGGGCGTGATCGAGCAGCCGTTGACCGGCTGCGGCACCAGGTGGCACAGCAGGTGGGTGGCGGTATGGAAGCGCATCAGCTTGTGGCGCCGCTCCCATTCGATCGATGCGGTCACGCGGTCGCCGGGTTGCAGCGCGTCCAGCAGGGATTCCTGGCCCGGCGCCGGCACGTGGAGGATCAGGTCGGTCGGCTTGCCCTCGGCATCCTTCGCCTTGCGGGTGTCGGCGATCGCGATCTCGCGGCCGTCGGCCAGCCGCAGGCGGCCGCTGTCGCCAGCCTGGCCGCCACCCATCGGATAGAAGACGGTGCGGTCGAGCCGGATGCCGCCCTCGTCGGCGCCCACCACGAGGGCCTCGCAGTCGCGCAGGTAGGCATCGGAACGGAACAGGTCGTCGGTCATGGCTCGATGGTAGCGGCGCGCCGGGCGGGGGTGGGCTCACACCCGAAAGCGCCCCCAGCCGACAACGGGCGGCGGCGCGCCTTGGGCATGATCGGCCCCGGGGCCATCGATTCGGCGCCCGCCTGAAGGACTTCCACCATGACGCCACCGATTTTCCTGCGGCTGTCGCTGCTCGCGCCGGTCGCGGCCGTGCTGCTGCTGGCCGCCTGCGGCGACACGGCGCGGCTGCCGCTCGAGGCCGAGACCGGCCCGGCGCCGAGCCTGCCGGCGCCCAGCATGAGCCTGCTGCCCACCGTCAACATCGCGCCCGCCGTGGGCTGGACCGACACCGCGGGCCCGACGCCGCCCGAAGGCTTCGCCGTGACGGCCCTGGCCCGCGGGCTGGACCACCCGCGCATGGTCTACACGCTGCCCAACGGGGACGTGCTGGTGGTCGAGAGCGACGCGCCGCCCAAGCCCGAGGGGGGCGACGGCGGCAGCGGCTTGGTCGCCCGGATCCGGGCCAAGGCTGCCGAATGGGTCCAGAAGCGGGCCGGCGCCGGCGTGGCGAGCGCCAACCGGATCACGCTGCTGCGCGACGCCGACAACGACGGCGTTGCCGAGCTCCGGCAGGTCTTCATGCAGAACCTCAGGTCGCCGTTCGGCGTCGTGCTGGTGGGAAACGAGCTCTTCGTCGCCAATGCCGATGCGCTGGTCAAGGTCCCCTATGCCGAGGGCCAGACCACGATCACGGCGACGCCGGTCGAGGTGACCGACCTGCCGGCGGGCATCAACCACCACTGGACCAAGCATGTGGTCGCCAACCGCGAGGGAACCAAGCTCTACGTCAGCGTCGGTTCCAACAGCAACGTGGCCGAGAACGGCATGGACGCCGAGGAGGGGCGGGCCGCGATCTGGGAGGTCGACCCGAAGAGCGGCGAGAAACGGCTGTTCGCGAGCGGGCTGCGCAATCCCACGGCGATGGCCTGGGAGCCCGACACCCAGGTGTTGTGGGCGGTGGTCAACGAGCGCGACGAGCTCGGCAGCGACCTGGTGCCCGACTACCTGACCTCGGTCAGGGACGGCGCCTTCTACGGCTGGCCCTGGAGCTACTTCGGCGGCTATGTCGACCCGCGAGTGAATCCGCAGCGCCCCGACAGGGTGGCCAAGGCGCTGGTGCCCGACTACGCACTGGGCTCGCACCGGGCGCCGCTGGGCATCGCCTTCTCGAGCCCGCGCGGCATGCCGCCCGAGTTCGCCAGCGGCGCCTTCATCGGCGAGCACGGCTCCTGGAACCGCAATCCGCTGGCCGGCTACAAGGTGGTGTTCGTGCCCTTCATCGGCGGCCGGCCCAGCGGCCTGCCGGTGGATTTCCTGACCGGCTTCCTGAGCGCCGACGACAAGGCGCAGGGCCGTCCGGTGGGCGTCGCCCTCGACCGGAGCGGCGCCCTGCTGGTTGCCGACGACGTCGGCAACGCGGTCTGGAAGGTCCGCAAGAAGCCGCAGTAGCGCCCGCGGCGGCCGGCCGCATTCAGAACCCTTCGAGCACCACCTTGCCCTGCGCCTTGCCGCTCTCGATCAGCGCGTGGGCGCGGCGCAGGTTGGCGGCATTGATGATGCCGAAGCTGGCATTGGCGGTGGTGCGGATGCGGCCGGCGTCGACCAGCCCGGCGACCTCGGCGAGCAATTCGCCCTGGCGGGCCATGTCGGGCGTCTCGAACTTCGAGCGCGCGAACATCATCTCCCAGTGCAGCGAGAGGCACTTGGCCTTCAGCGCCATGGCGTCGAGCACCGGCAGGTCGTCGATCACCGCCATCTGGCCTTGGGGCTTGAGGCTCTCGATGATCTGGGCGTAGTGCCTGTCGGTCTGGGTCAGGCTGGCGACGAAGTCGACCTCGCCGATGCCCGCGGCCTTCAGTTCGCCGGCCAGCGGCTTGGCGTGGTCGATCACCGCGTGGGCACCCAGCGCGAGACACCAGGCCCGCGTTTCGGCGCGCGAGGCGGTGGCGATCACGCGAAGCTGCGTCAATTGGCGCGCCAGCTGGATCAGGATCGAGCCCACGCCGCCGGCGCCGCCGACCACCAGCAGGGTCTGGCCGGCGCCGCCGCCCTGCGGCACGCGCAGGCGGTCGAACAGCAGTTCGTAAGCCGTGATCGTGGTCAGCGGCAGCGCCGCGGCCTGGGCGTCGCCGAGGCTTCGGGGCGCCAGCGCGGCGATGCGCTCGTCCACCGCATGCAGTTCGCTGTTGGCGCCGGGCCGGACGATCGAGCCGGCGTAGTAGATCCGGTCGCCGGGCTTGAACTTCGTCACCGCCGGGCCGATCGCTTCGACCGTGCCGACCGCGTCCCAGCCCAGCACCTTAGCCTGGCCGGCTTCGGGGGGCGCATTGCGGCGCACCTTGGTGTCGACCGGGTTGACCGAGATCGCCTTCACGCGCACCAGCAGGTCGCGGGCGCCGGGCGTCGGGGCCGGCAGTTCGAGATCCTCGAGCGCGGCGGGGTTGTCGATGGGCAGGGACTGGCGGTAGCCGACGGCTTTCATGGGATCTCCTTGATCGTTGCAKTGGGAGAAATGTAGAGTCCCAACCAGAGATTGATAAGACTGCAAATAGAAGCTTCACTTTCAAATGAAGATTGAAAATATCGCCGACCTGCAGGTGCTGGTGCACACCGCCCGGGGCGGCACGCTCACCGCGGCCGCTTCGGCGCTCGGCATCACGCCGGCGGCGGCCAGCGCGACCCTCAAGCGGCTGGAGGCGCAACTGGGCGCGCGCCTGTTCGAGCGTTCGACCCGGGCCATGCGCCTGACGCCGCAGGGCCAGACCCTGCTCGACTACGCGGTGCGCGCCTTCGAGCTGCTGGCCGAAGGCGAATCGCTGGTGCTGGCCGATCGCGGCGCGCTGGTCGGCACCGTGCGTGTCGCGGCGCCGTCGGATCTCACGCGGGTGACGCTGCTGCCCTGGTTCGACGAATTCCTCGACCTGCACCCGGGCCTGCAGTTGGCGCTCTCGGTCGGCGACCGCCCGCTCGACGTCACGCGCGACGAGGTCGACCTTGCGCTGCGCTATGGCCCGCTGGCCGACTCGCGGCTGGTGGCGCGGCGGCTCGCCGATTCGCGTCCCGCGCTGTGCGCATCGCCCGCCTATCTGCAGCGCCATCCGGCGCCGCAGACGCCGCAGGACCTGCTGCAGCACAACTGCCTGACCTTCCACCGCGGTGGCCGTCGCCAGCGGCTCTGGCGCTTCTGTCGCAACGGCCACTGGACCGAGGTCCGCGTCGACGGCGACCGGGTGGTCGACGACGCTTCGCTGGCCCGCGAATGGGCACTGGCCGGACGCGGCATCACCCTGAAGTCCGAGCTCGACCTGCAGCGCGACGTGGCCAACGGAGCCCTGGTGCACCTGCTGCCCGACTGGGACACCGATCCCTATCCGCTGCACGCGCTGCTGCCCAGCGGCCGCTTCGTGCCGGCGCGGGTGCGGGCGCTGGTGGATTTCCTCGCGCTCAAGTTCGCCGCCGTCCCGGCGCCTTGAACAGGCCTCCGAGGTCGGCGCCGGGCCGCCCCAAGCCGGCCTGCGCCCCCTCGGGGGGCAGCGAATACACGAAGTGATGAGCGTGGGGGCTCTAAGATCACTGCATGACCGCCCCTGCCAGCCGCTTCTGGTCCCAGCTCACGACCCGCGACTTCGCCGCCCTCGACCCCGCCGCCACGGTGGCGGTGCTGCCGCTCGGGGCCACCGAGCAGCACGGCCCGCACCTGCCGCTGGGGGTCGACTCGACCCTGGCCGACGGCATCGTCGCCGCCACGCTGCCGCTGCTGCCGGCCGAGCTGCCGGTGCTGTTCCTGCCGACCCAGCAGATCGGCCTGAGCCCCGAGCACGCCCGCTTTCCCGGCACGCTGACGCTGTCCTCCGGCACGCTGATCCGGCTCTGGAGCGAGATCGGCGCCGGTGTCGCGCGCGCCGGGTTGCGCAAGCTGGTGCTCTTCAATGCCCATGGCGGGCATTCGGGTGCCATGGACATCGTGGCGCGCGAACTGCGCGCGGCGCACGGCCTGATCGTCTACAGCGCCAGCTGGTTCAACCTGCCGCTCGGCGCGGCCGGGGCGCAGTTCAGCGCCGACGAGCACCGCTTCGGCGTCCATGCCGGCGAGATGGAAACCTCGATGATGCTGGCGCTGGCCCCCGGGCAGGTCACGATGGCCGCGGCCCGCGACTTCGGCTCGACCTCACGCCAGCGTGCCGCCGACTACGCGATTCTCGGCAATGGCCGCAGCGCCAAGCTCGGCTGGGCCATGGAGGACTACAACCCCGAGGGCGCGGCCGGCAATGCCGCCGCCGCGACCGCGGAAAAAGGCCGGGCGCTGGTCGATGCCAGCGCCACGCAGCTGGCCGCGCTGCTGGCCGAGGTGTCGCGTCTGCCGCTGGACACCGCCTATACGCAGCCGCTGCCCTGAACCGGCTCCCGCGTGCCTGGCCTCAGCCGGCAACCAGCGAGCCGGTCGGCGCTCTTTCCGCCAGCTTGATCGAGCCGTCGTGCCGCTCGCAGGTGCCGATCAGCAGGCCGCTGGCGATGGCATGCGTGCGCAGCGCCTCGAACACCTCGTCGCGACCTGGATTGGTCGAGAAGGCGGGGGCCGTGCCGAGCGCGAACACCTGGAAGGCGTAGCGGTGGACACCGTGGCCGGGCGGCGGATCGGGCGGCAGCCAGGCCGCCTGCAGGTAGGAATTGCGGCCGGCGTGAACGCCGCTGCCTTCGTGGTCGGGGCTCGGCAGCGCGGATTCGTGCAGGCTGCCGTCGGCAGGCGGCAAGTCGACCACGATGGCATGTACCAACGGATGCGGCGTCGGCGAATCGGCATCCTCCACCACCAGCACCAGCACCAGCACCAGCGCGGCGGCGTCATCCGGCACGCCGATCCAGTCGATCGGCGGCGAGCGGCCGGCGCCATCGGCCGTGTAGCGCTCGGGCAGCGGCGCGTGGTCGGCGAAGGCCAGGCTGCTGACCGTGATCGCGCCCATGCCGGCACGCAGTCCGATCGCGTTGAAAGCGATTTCTTCGAGGCCGGCACGCACGCCATGCAAGGCGTGGCCGATCGCGTCGGGGAGCTTTTCGAGCATCCGGAAGTTATATAGCAGCGCTACCGGCCGCGCGATGGCCGCCGGACTCCAGGCGCTGTCGGCCGCGGCCCGCTATCATCAAAATG